>JBBRJB010000357.1:0-4000 GCA_038220085.1 Burkholderiales bacterium | reverse complement strand
GGACCTGCTCCTGGGCATGGCCAGGAACCAGGGCGTCTGCGCCTTCGTCACCGACGGCATGGTGCGCGACATCGACGGGCTGAATGCCGTCGGAATCCCGGTGTTCGCGCGCGGGCTGTCGCCTAATTCCCCCCACAAGGACGGTCCCGGTAGCGTTGGACTTCCGGTGTCGCTGGGTGGCATGTCGGTCCACCCCGGGGACGTCGTCATCGGGGACGAAAACGGCATAGTTGTGGTCGCGCGTGAAGCGGTCGAAAGTGTCCTGGCGGCTCTTGACGATGTGAAGGCCAAAGAGCAGATGATGGACCAGCTGGTTGCTACGGGCGCGAAGTCCCCGCCGGGAATGGAGCAGTTGCTGGTCGAGAAAGGCGTACGTTACCTCGACTGATGAAGAGAATCCGTTGGACACCCTGGAGCAGAACAGCGACGTCGAGCGGCGGGAGAAGATTGCCGACTGCGAGCTCGTGATCGTCGCCGCCTACCCGTTGCGCAAGCCTGTGATCGATGCCGTCCGGCGGCTGGAACCAACGTCGACGGCTTCTATCGGGGCAACGCGTTGAACAACCGCGTGTTTTGAGCGCCTGGGATGCCGACCCCGGTTCTCCGGTCAAGCGAAGCGCTCGAACAGGTTGTCGCCGTCTTGCAGGAGCACATTGTGCTCGGGCGCCTCGCGCCGGGGGCGCGGCTGTTGGAGGAGGAACTAGCCGATCAGTTGAAGACGAAGCGCCATGTGTTGCGGCAGGCATTCGTGGAGCTGGAGCGGTTCGGGCTGGTGGAAAGAAAGCCAAATCGCGGCGCCTCGGTGCGCCAACTCACCCTGCAGGATGTCTCGCAGATCTACGCCGTACGCGCCATCCTGGAGCGTGCCGCGGCCGAGTCGATATCGCTCCCGTTGCAAAAGGCTGATTTGCAAGCCATAGAAGCAGCGCAGCGCGAGCATGATAAAGCCGTACATATCGGCGACGCGAAGGCGGTCTTCAGGGCCAACTTCGGATTCCATCGCAGCCTCTTCGCCAATTGCGGCAATCCCTATCTGGCAGCGGCGATCGAAGATTTCCGCAACAAGACTCACGTTGTCTGGTCCTATGCAATCATACGGCCGGAGTACTTCCGCAATGCGCAGCGCGAACATCATGCGATGCTCAAAGCGATTCGCAAGGGCGACCGCAAGCAGCTGGTGGACCTGTGCTGCCTGCATCTCAACATCTCGCGGCACGCCTACGTCGAAACTCAGCAATCACGCCAGGAACGCTGACCGGGAATCAACCGCTTCCGCGGCTTCGGATCGCGCCGATGTACTGGCGCTTGCTTCCGGCGGGCGGCCGTGGTTAACGCGTCGGTGGCGCCGCCCTTGCCGAGATACAACCCCATAAGATACTAGCCGATTTCGATTACAGAGGAGTGACGCCCACTGCGACGCCGACATCCGGCCATTCCTGCAATATGCTATGCGCCCGGCGCGGCGATGCGCGTATGGACCGTGGACGCCGATGACATCCGCGTCGCTGAAGATTTCGGAGGGTTTCGAAGTTCGAAGTAGGGATACGAACCTTTGCCGCCGGCATCGGGCCTGTACTGCCACGGTCAGATCGCGAATTGAATTTCCTGTCCTAATCCGCCAGGTCTTCAGCCATCGCGGAACTCCGGCGACCAGTGCAGGAGGCGCCGTTCGATCGCCGTGACGATGTAGACGAGACCGATGCCGACGATCGACAACAGCGTCACCGAAGCGAACATGTCGGTGGCGTTGAGCGTCGCGAGTGCCGTGATCATCAGGTATCCCATCCCAGTCGTCGAACCCACGAACTCGGCGAGCACCACGCCGATCAGCGCGAAACTGATTGCATTGGGCAAAGCGGCGAAGGTCCAGGCAGCGGCGGTCGGGATCCTCACCCGCCACAGGATCTGGCGTGGCGACCCACCGAGGGTGCGGCAGAAGTCCACCAGCTCCCGCTCGACGCTACGGCCGCCCTTGTAGGTGTTGAAGAAGACCAGGAAGAAAACGACGAACCATGAGGTGACGACTTTGGAGGCGATGCCGAGGCCGAAGAACATCGTTATCAGCGGGACGAACGCGATCCTGGGCATCGAGTTGAAGGCGACGATGAAGGGGTTAAGAATGTCGGCGAGCAGCTTGTTCCGGCTGAGCGCCATGCCGACCACGAACCCGCTGCTGACGCCGATCGCGAGTCCCAACATCGTTGCCTCGAGGGTCAGCAGCAGATGCGGCCAGACCGAATGCGGACCCGGCTGCAGCCACTCCCACAGTCGGACTGCAACGCGGGAGGGCTGGCTGATGAAGAAGGGATCGAAGGCGGTGTTTTTGACGAACCAGGGAATCCGCGTCAGTGTCTCCCAGGCACCCAGCAGCACGGCGAGCAGTCCGATCTGCCAGCCGGTGATGCGGATGCGCCGGCGCGTGGCCTCCTTTCGGCTGTCCTCGAGGTACTCCGCATGGCTGCGGGCCAAGCCGACCGGCACGGGCGGCGTCGCCCGGGAGGCTTCGGCCCCGGCGCCGCCGGATGGGTCAGGCTGCATTGCGGAATTGCTTGCCCAGCACGCTCCAGATGCGCTGAAAGTGGGACACGAAGGCGCTGCTCTCGCGCAGCGTGAACACGTCGCGCGGGTGCGGTATCAGGATCGGCTCGTCCAGCAGTACCGTGCTCGGCGGTGACGACAGCACGATTACCCGGTCCGACAGGGTGATCGCCTCGTCCAGATCGTGCGTCACCATCACGACGGTCTGCCCGAGCGCGCGCCAGATCTCCATCAGTTCCTTGTGGAGGTGAGTCTTGGTATGCGTGTCGAGTGCGCCGAACGGCTCGTCGAGCAGCAGGATGCGCGGTTCCACGGCGAGGCTCATCAGCAGGGCGACCCGGCGTCTCATCCCCCCGGACAATTGATGTGGGTAGGCATTGCCGAAGCCGTTCAGGTGGCCGAGTTCCAGCAGTTCCGTCACTCGGTGCCGGATCCTTTCCTCGGGGAAGCCCTGGAACCGCAGACCCAGCGCAATGTTCTTCTGGACCGTGTACCACGGGAGCAGCGTGTCCTTCTGGAAGATGTAGCCCAGGGCCGGCGGGACTTCGCCAGCGACCAGCCGGCCGTCGACCTCGATCGTGCCGGCACTGGGCGCCATGAACCCCGCCATCAGGTTCAGCAGCGTGCTCTTGCCGCAGCCCGACGGCCCGACCAGCGAGACGAACTCTCCGCGGGCGACCGAGAGCGACACATTGCCGACCGCGAACGTGCTGCCGGCGCGCGTCTGGTATACCTTGGCGACGTCGTGCAGCGCGATCATCGGCCGGGCCGCGGTCACGTCTTCATGCCGCGCGCCTTGCGCACGAACCTCATGTCGGCGCACTGGGAGTAGGGGACGGTCTTCATCTGCTCGTTGGAGAATTGCCGGCCGTCACCCATGATACGGGCCATCCGGTTGTAGGCGTCCTCGCTGATCACGTTGTCCTTCAACCAGACCGTGTCCTTGTAGAGTGTCACGGCTTTCAGCACCGATGCCTTGTTCAGCGCGTTCATGAAGTCCGCGTGGACGAGGTCCGTCACCTGCTCGGCGCTGCTGGCGTTGATCAGGTCCTGCGCCTTGACCAGGCCGTTGACGAACGCCTGGACGACCTCGGGCCGCTTTTCGATCGTCTCGCGCAACGCATATGCCGCGATGCCCGGCACGTCGCCGCCCATGAACTCGTTCCAGACCGAATCGCTGGTGCCGTTGAAGATCGCCGTGCCCCAGCCTTCCTGGATCGCCTGCTCCATCATGGAGGAGGTCGCCATCGTCGCGGCCACCGACCCGGTCTTCAGCGCGCCCAGCATCGTCGCCAGGTCACCGAGCGGCCGGATGTCGACCTTGTCAGAGATGCCGGCCTGCTGCATCAGGTAAACCGCCATCAGCGCGGTCACCGACCCCGGCTGCGTCGCACCGACCTTCTGGCCCGCCAGGTCCTTCAGCGAGCGGAACTTGCCGCTGTCGTAGTCGTCCTTGCGCACG
>JBBRJB010000356.1:0-4002 GCA_038220085.1 Burkholderiales bacterium | reverse complement strand
GCAGACGGCGGCAATCGCAATCCAGAATGCCAGGGCATAACTGCCGGTCTGGTCATGCACCAGCCCAGCAACCCAGGGCCCGAAGGCCCCGCCGCTGATCGCCACCATCATCAGGGTGCCGAAGATGCTGCCGTAATGGCGTCCTTCGAAGATCTCCGCGGGAATCGCACCGAATACCGAGGTTACCCCGTAGCCCAACGCTCCCTGGACCAGGACCATGAACACCAGCAGCGTCATGTCCGGATGCCGGGGAAGGAGCAGGAGCGCCACGTAGGTCAGCAGGAAACCGGCGGCGCCGATGGTCCAGACGATTTCACGCCCGACGCGGTCCGACAACTGCCCCAGCGCGATCTGACCCGGGACGCCCGCCAGGCTCACCCAGCCCAGGGCCCAGGCCGCAGCGGAGGGCGTGAAGCCGACCTCGACCAGGTACTGAGTCTGGTGTACCTGCACCAGGTACCAGGCGAAGAGGCCGCAGAAGTACCCCAGGGCAAGCCACCAGAAGCGCGCGGTCCGCATCGCGCGCGCGAGGGTCCATTCGATCGCGGCCCATGAGGCGTCGACGACATAGGCCCGGTTCGCGGCGGCCGCGGCACTGGCGGTGGCATTGTCGCCGTCCGGTTGCAGGCCGATGTCCTCGGGCCGGCGGCGCAGCAGCAGCGCGAGCGGCGTAAGCGCCGCCAGCGCGAACAGCCCGAGACCGGCGCAGGCGGTTCGCCAGCCCCAGCGCTCGATCACGCCTTGCAGCAGGGGCAGCAGCACGATCGAGCCGACGCCGACGCCGGCAAAGGCGATGCTCATGGCGAGGCCACGGCGACGCACGAACCAGGCTGGCAGGAACAGGGCCTGGCAGGAGTATCCGAGACAGACGCTGCCGGCCCCGACCAGGACCCCGAGCGAACCGTAGAAATGCCAGGGCTCAGTGGATAGGGCCGCAAGCAGCAGCCCGGATGCGGTGGCGGCAATGCCGAGCAGGGTCACCAGGCGCGGTCCCCGGGTATCCATCAGCCGGCCGAAGAGGGGGCTCAGGAAAGCCGACATGAGGAAACCGAACGAGAACACGCCCGCAGTCACGCTGCGTTCCCACTGGAACTCCTGCAGGATCGGCGGGTAGAACAAGGAAAAGGCGGTGCGCGCATTGACGCCCACCCCCATGGTGACGAACACCACGGCGACCACCATCCATCCATAGTAAAACGGCAAGCGCCCGGCCAGTTTCGACAACACCGCAGCCTCCTTCACGCCGCCCGCGACTGCCCGTCAAGGGGTTCCCGGGTCGGGTGTCGGATTCTATGCCCACCCGTGGCCGGCCGCCGTGTGGGGCCGGCCGATCTAACATCGCCTGCACTTCCTTCGAATCAACCCTGCGGAGCCCTGCATGCCGTTCCAACGTCTGCGCCGCGCCTGGTCGCAACGGCACGATCCGGTGATCCGCCCCTATATCGGCCAGGTGATCGAACGCCGCCTCCTGCTTGGCGGTCGTGTGCTCCGGCAAGGCCCGCTGCACGACGTGGATGACGTCTCGCCGAGGCACCGCAACCTCTACAACATGTACCGGAGCTTCGTGACTACCAAGGTGGCGGGAGCCAGGCTTCGCGCGAGCTTCGGCGCCACAGATGCCACCGTCACCACGGACAGCGGCGGTTTCTTCAGCCTCGAGATGGACCTGCCTGAAGCGGTGGGCGGCCCGCTGTGGCAGGAAGTCCGGTTCGTGCTGATCGAGGCGGCGCATTACCAGGGCGCACCGGTGCGGGCGATCGGGCAGGTGCTGGTTCATCCGTCCCGATCGCGCTACGCGGTGATCAGCGATGTCGACGACACGGTGCTGGCCTCCAACGTCACCCGCAAATACCGGATGCTGTTGACCGTGCTGCTGTCGAACGCCCACACCCGCAAGCCGCTGGCCGGGGTCGGGGCCTTCTACCGTGCGCTCGAGCGTGGCCAGGGTGACGAGCACAACCCGATCTTCTACGTGTCCAACGGCCCCTGGAACCTGCACGACCTGCTGGTCGAATTCTTCCAGTTGAATCGGATTCCGCTGGGTCCGATCCACTTGCGGGATTGGGGCGCGCACTTGTTCCTGTCTCCCAAACCGGCCGGAACCCACAAACGGGCGCAGATCGAAAAGATCATGACCACCTTTGCACAGGTGCCGGTGATCCTTATCGGCGACAGCGGCGAGCACGACGCCGAAATCTTCGCCGGGATCGCGCGCCAGTTTCCGACGCGTGTGCGCGCCGTCTATATCCGTATCACCGCCCCCGGCGCACCGCGGGATACCGCCATGGACACCCTTGCGGACAAGCTGCGCGCAACCGGCACCGCCTTCGAGTTCGTCGCCGACAGCGAAGCGGCCGCCGCGCACGCGGTCGCCATCGGCCTGATTCCAGCCGAGGCGCTGGAGGCGGTGCGGCGTGACCGGCGCGATGACGAGCGCGGACCGTCCGGCTGACCTAGCCGGCTGTGCCGGACGCCCCGGCCAGCATCGTTTTCAACTCCCCGGAGTCGATCAGGCGCTGAACATCGCTCGCACCGCCGATGAACATGCCCTTCACGAAAATCATCGGCAACGTCGGCCACCCGGTCCACAGCTTCAACGCATTGCGCCGTCGCCAGCCATTCAAGTAGCTGCCGTACTCCAGGTACCTGTATCGGACGCCGACCGCATCGAGCGCCTGGCGAGCCTTTCGCGGGAAGGGATTCATGGCCATGCCGACGATGACCACGTCGTGCGCGGCAGTCGCGGCCGATACTTCCTCCACCAGGTCGCGGTGATCTGCGCCGACCCGCTCCCGGATCGTCGGGTGAATTCGGGACTCTTCGAGCAATGGACGCGCCATGGGAGTTTGCGGTCAGCGGATCGACTTGCGCCGGAACAGGTTCACGATTGCCAGCAGGATCACGGCACCCAGCAACGAGACCAGCAGGCCGGAAAGGCTGAAATCATTCTGGTTGATCGTGCCGGTGCCGAACAGAGGCGCCAGAAGCCAGCCCCCGAGCATGGCGCCGATGATACCCACGACGATGTTCAGGAACATGCCCTGCTGATCATTCGTGCGCATGATCATGCTGGCAATCCATCCGAGGACGCCGCCGACGATGAGCCAGATGATGAAATTGATCATGGAAATTCTCTCCTGATGGTTGATGATGCTTGAGAAATTGAGCGCAAAAACAGTCCGACACGGCTTGCAGGCAACGGCTGTGCCTGTCAACCGTTGCTGACACCCAGCAATAACCCTCAAGTAGAAATGTGCGTTTTGCACATTTCCATCCGGAGGCTTCCTATACTGGGGGCATGGCGACCGAGGGCTCCATTTTTCCATCCGAAGCTTTGCTCGATTCGTTTCGCGCAATACTGCGTCCGCTTGCCCGGCTCGCCGTGGCTTCCGGGCTCACGTATGCCCGCATCGACGAAGTGCTTCGCCAGGTCCTGGTCGAGGCGGCCATTGCAGCGCATCCGACCTTGCCGCCGCAGCGCCGTGTCAGCCGCATTGCCACGACGCTTGGTCTGAACCGGCGCGAAGTGACCCGGCTGATCCGGGTGGAAGCGGCCCCGACCGCGGCGCCAGCCTCGCATGCCACCCGTCTGTTCCTCAAATGGCAGTCCGACAGGCGATTCCGCACGCCCGCCGGGTCGCTGCGCAAACTTCCGCGTCAGGGCACGGGTCGGAGCTTCGAAAAACTGGCTCAGGAAATTACCCGCGACGTCCATCCGCGAAGCCTGCTGGACGAGCTTCGCCGGCTAGGGCTGGCCCGCCTGGATGAAACCCGCGACACGGTGGAACTCGTGTCCGAGGCATTCGTGCCGCGTCACGACCGCAGCCGGATGCTTGGCTTCCTCGGCGCCAATGCCGGCGATCACCTGCAGGCTGCCGTCTCGAACGTGGTGGGCGACGGCCGCGAGAATTTCGAGCAGGCGATATTCGCCGATGAGTTGTCGGCGGAATCGATTCACCGGTTTCGCGACACCATGACGCGCCAGTGGCAGTCGCTGCGCAG
>JBBRJB010000355.1:0-4031 GCA_038220085.1 Burkholderiales bacterium | reverse complement strand
AGATCCTGGATCACCCGCTCCATCAGCAGCGTCGAATCGTTGTTGACGTAGCGGGTGTTCAGCCCCATGCACGAGACGCCGCGCTCGGCCAGCGGCTCGATCAGGTAATGGCCATGGAAGTTCGATGCCGGGTGGATCACGATCGCCGCAACCGCCTTGCTGCGGTCGACACCCGGGGCTTCCAGCAAGGCACCATAGATCCGGGGCCTGAGCATCTGCAGGCCGGACTGGGACTCCATCGGTCCGGCCGACTTCACGTCGATCCGAAGAAGCTGGGGCTGGTTCGTCCCGGGTGAACTCATGCGGTCTCCTGGCGTATCCTGGCGGCTTCCTTGCGGGCGGTCCACTCATCGAGACGCGCGCGGGTTCGGCGCTTTTCGACCGCGTCGTTGGGCGTCTCTCCCAACTGCGCCGTCAATTCGAGCCGGATGCCGTTGGGATCGAAGAAGTAGATCGACTGGATGAACCCGTGGTCCGTCACCCCGACCACATCGACGCCGGCCTCCTCGAGTCGCTGCTTGGCCTGGCGGACCTGTTCAGGCGATCCGACCCTGAGCGCAAGATGGTTGACCCACGACGGTGTGTTGGGCGACGGATCGCTGGCCTGGTCGTCGCCGAGATCGAAGAAGGCGATGAACGAACCGTCGCCAAGTTCGAAGAACACATGGACATAAGGGCAGTACTCGCCCGTAGACGGGACGTGGTCCTCCTGGATGAGGTGGACCAGCGGCAGCCCGAGGAGGTCCTCGTAGAACCGGCGGGTCTCCTCGGCGTCCCTGCAGCGGTACGCGAAATGATGCAGCCCGCGGACCGGCACGAACGCGTGACTTCCGGGTGTGAGACTCTCGGCGGTCCTGTTGGTGGTCATGTTGGCGGTCCTGTTGGCGTTCACTTCGGCAGTCATGTCGGCCCCCCTTCTCGCAGGCAGTACGATGGCCATCGTGCAGAACGCAACTATGCCACGATTTCCCCGGGGCCTAGACGACCGCCAGGGAAATGGCGGGTGCGCGCTCAGTAGGACCGGCCCACCCGTCCCAGCATCGCCAGCGCCAGGCCGAAAGCCACCAGGGACGGAATGCTGACCGCGAGCCAGGGTGGCCAGGTATTGAGCAGCCCCAGGTTGGAGAACAGTCCGTTCATGAAGTAGAAGCCGACACCGAGCATCACCCCGAGGAAAAGCTTCAGGCCGATGCCGCCCGCCCGCGCCTGCAGGTAGCCGAACGGCAACGCGAGCATCAGCATCACGATGATCGCGATCGGGTAGACGATTTTCTTCCAGAGCGCCAGTTCGTAGCGGCTTGCATTCTGGCCGTTCTCGCGCAGGTGGCTGGTATAGCGCCACAACGACCAGGCGGACATCCGATCCGGCGCGATAGTGAGGACCGCCAGGATGCCGGGATTGAGATCCGAGACCCAGATCCGCTCGGGCTCTCGCGTCGTGCGCGCCCGCAGCGATTCGATTCCGCTGTCGCTGCCCGTCACCGCGAACGTGGTCTGCTCGACCTCCTGCAGGCGCCAGGCGCTCTTCTCGCTGCGCGAGCCGCGATCCAGTGGATCGTAGACGCCACTGGCGGCCCGTAGCACCGAGTCCAGGCGAAAGCCCGGATTGAACTCGAATATCTCGACCCTTTCGATCCTGCCGTCCGGCGCGAGGTTGCCGATGTTGACGAAGCGCAGGCGCAGCGGCTTGCCGTTGTCGTCCTTGACGCTGTCCTTGATCCACAGGCCCGAGCGGAACGTGCCGCCCTGGCTGGCGCCCAGGACGTTGAGGCGAAGCTTCTGGGCAAGCTGCTCCGCCACCGGCGCCACCCATTCGCCCGCCAGGGCAGTGAGGATCGCCAGGACCACGCCGATGCCGACGATACTGCGCAAGGCCATGAAGCGGCTCATCCCGGCGGCGCGCATGGCGGTGAACTCGGAACTGCTGGCAAACTGCGAGAGCGCATAGATGCAGCCGATCAGCGCGGCCACCGGCATCAGCTCGTAGACGTGCCCCGGCAGGCCGAGCAGCACGTAGAGCACGGCGTGCTGAAGCTTGTACCCGGCGCGGCCGATCTCCCCCAGCTCGTTGATCAGGTCGAAGAAGGCGAACAGCGCGAGTAACCCGAACAACACCGCCAGGATGCCGAAGGAGATCTCCCGGACCAGGTAGCCGCCGATCAGCCTCATCGTTCAGCCCACCCGTCCCGGTCAAACATCCGTGGCGCCGGCTTGCGACCGGCGTCGCGCGCGCGGCAGGGAGCGCAACAGCACGAGCAGCCGGCCGAGCGAGAGCTGCGGCAGGTGCATGCGGCGGTAGAACAGGAAAGCGGCGATAGCCAGCAGCAGCGCATGGCTGATCCACACGCCGAGCGAGAAGCTGAGCCGATCCTGCGAGATCCACGACTGCATCAGGCCGTTCAGGTTGGTGTAGGTGAAATAGATCAGTACGCCGAACACGATGTTCAACGACCGGCCCAGCCGGGGGTTGACGAAGGCCAGCGGGATGGCCAGCAGCGAGATGACGATGACCGATACCGGCAGTCCGATCCGGTTCATCAGCTCGCCGAGGTTGCGCGGCGTGAGGGAAGCGAACAATTGCGGCGTGGTCAGCGCGCGGGGGGATTCCTTGCCGATCGGGCTGGGCGACGGCTCGAGCCGCACGCCATAACGCTCGAACTCCATCAGCGAATATTCTGATCCGCCCCAGTTTCCGTCATAGCGGCGGCCATCCTCCAGCACCAGGAAGCGGTCGCCGTTGGGCTGGGTGTCCACCTCGCCGCCCCGCGAGGCCACTACGATCAGCCGGGTACCGGCGCGCTGGACCACGAAGACATTGGAGACTTCCGTCTGCTCCTTGTTGACCGATTCGACGAAAAACACCCGGTTGGAGGAACGGGATTCCCGGAACTGCCCGGCCGCCACCTGCGAGACGTCCTCCCGCTGCTCGAAGCGCTCCCTGAGCTCGACGATCTGGCGGTTGGCCCAGGGCGAGACGACCAGCGCGATCAGTCCGACTGCAATCGTGTACGGCAGCGCGAATGACAGGACCGGGCGGATCCAGGCCGTGAGGCTCTGGCCGCTGGCAAACCAGATGACCATCTCCGAATCGCGCCAGGCGCGCGAGAGGACCATGATGATCGACAGGAAAACCGTCAGCACGAGCAGCACGGGTATGTAGCCTATCGAACTGAAGGCGATGAGCGGCACCACGTCGGCGCTGGCGATGCGGTCGGTGGCCGCCCTTCCGAGGAAACGGATCAGCGAGGTCGTGACCATGATCGTGAAGAGCGTCGAGAACATCACCCCGGCCACACTGTTCAGATCGCGCTTCAGGGACTGGCTGAAAATCATCGCCGTAGTGTATCCGTGAACCCTCACCCTATAATTGACGGCCCGCGCCGATGTTCCCTTTTCCGGCACCACGCCCTTCCCAGCCAACCTTCCATACACAGGCCCATGCAATTCACCATCAAACCCCCCGTCAGTGAAAAGCTCCGCACCCAATGCCTGATCCTGCCGGTGCACGCGGGCAAGCTCACGCCCACCGGGGTGGCAGTCGACAGCCGCCTCGACAAGGCGCTCAGCGCCGCGCTCAAGTCGGGCGACCTGGCGAAGAAGGCGGGATCGACCCTGCTGCTGCGCCACAGCGGCCATGTCAGCCGCATTGTGCTGGTATCGATGGGCACCGCGGACGAGGTTTCCGAGAAGCATTACCACGACGCGACCCGCGCCGCCATTCGGGCAGTGATGGGCACCGGCGCCGCCGAGGCCCACTCCTGCCTGCACGAAGTCGCCGTGGCCCAGCGTGAACTGCGCTGGCGCCTGGCACACGCGGTGCTAATCGCCCGCGAACTGCTCTATCGCTTCGACCAGTTCAAGACCGGCAAGGACATCGTGCCCGTCCAGCTGGCGGAGCTGGCTTTTGCGGTCAGCCGGGAAGACACCGCCGCTGCCAGGAGCGAAGTCGAGCGGATGGCCGCGCTTGCGGACGGTATCGACCTGACCAAAGACTTGGGCAACCTGCCGCCCAACGTCTGCACGCCAGCCTA
>JBBRJB010000354.1:0-4037 GCA_038220085.1 Burkholderiales bacterium | reverse complement strand
GGGCCGATGATCTTGCCCTGCTGATGGTCGGCATTCCGTTCCTGGTCAGCAAACTGCCGCCGCGGGTGCTGGCGCAGGCTACGGAGATGGCGGATCGGCGCCTCGGCCGATTCGGTGCCCGGGCCGACGCACGCTGACCGGCCGGTCAGAGCTTCATCGGCGTGTGGTAGCCGGTCAGTTCCAGGTAACCAAGCCCTGTCCGCCGCCCCTGCGTATCCAGAACCCGGACTGCGCCCTCCCAGTAGATGGTGCCGGTAGAACCGCGGCTGTCGAGTTCCTGGTCGTCGAAGAGGGGCTCCAGGCGCAGGCGGCGTCCCGGCAGTTCCAGCGCCATGGCGACCGGGTAGGTCGCGAGCGTACGTGGCGATTGCCAGTTGCGGATCACGTCGAAGCCGACAGGGGCGATCTCTTCGGTCCGGCCGTCGGGATGCCTCAGGGCGCAGTAGGTCCATAGCGGCCCGGCGTCGGGGGCGGCCGCGCCAGGCGAGTCCCGCCGCCGTCTGATCCGGAACGCAACCAGGGCGCTGCCGTCGTCGAAATTGATACCCGTCCAGTCCCAGCCTTCGGCGGCGGGGTCGAGGACGGTCGTCGACCATTCGTGGTCGAACCAGGCCACTCCCCGGACCGCTTTGTCGTCGACCTGGCCGGTCACCTGCAACTGCACGCGGCTGTAGTAGTGGCTCGCCTGGTGCGGCAGCGGGCCTTTGCGGGAGAAACCGTTGGCTCCCTGCAGCCAGGGCTGGCGCTTTGCGTCACCCGGCCTGCCCGGTGGCGTGAGCAGGAGGTCGAGAGAAAACGCCTGATCGCGTATGACCGTACGATAGCTATCGTCCGGTTGGCGCAGCAGACGCCAGTCACCGATCCGCACGTCGGTATCGTCGACCGCATATTGAACGCCGGGGGATCCGGCCCGGCCGGCGCGCTGCGCATGCAGGGCACGACGTTTCTCCGGTCGCATCAGGGCAGCATGGGCAAAGAGCAGCTGGGTGGGCGCGAAACGGCTCGGATTCTCGTCGGGATGGCTGGTGCGCACGCGAAAAAACGTGACCTGGAAGCCCAACCGATCGTCCAGCCAGCCGGTGAGGTACCACCACTCGGTACGAAAGCCGGCGTGCGCACCGAAGTCCCTGGGGAAGCTCAGGCGATAGTCGGGGTCCGCCGAGGGATACTGGTGAGGCTGGCCTGGAAAAGCCTGGGCGAGCGCGCGCCTGCCAGCGGCGCAGCCGGCAGCGGCGCCCAGCAGCAGCAGCGAATGTCTGCGGGTCGTCATGGCCTCACCAGTCCTGCCGAACTGCTTGCAGCGGGCCGGCGGCACTGGCGCTGCGGGCCGCCAGCACGGCGGTCAGCACGGCGGTGCCGAGCAGCGCCAGGGCGCTCGGCACGAGTATGGACAGCGGTATCGAAAGGTCCATCGTCCAATGGAAGGATTGCGGATTGACCCGCTTGATCAGGATCACGCCGATCAGCAGGCCGATCAATCCGCCCCAGAGCAGCGCGATCAGGGTGCCGGCGCAGGCTTCGATGGCAAGCTGGCCCATCACCATGAGCCGTGAGACACCCAGATGACGCAGCATGCCGAACTCGCGCGCCCGATTCAGCGCTTCCGCCGCATAAGTGCTGGCGACGCCGAACAGGCCGACCACGATGGCAATGGCTTCCAGCACGTAGGTCACTGCGAAACTCCGATCGAAAATACGAAGTGACAGCGCCCGGATGTCGGCGGCGCTCCGGAAGCTGGCCTGTGCCAGAACCGGCGCGGCGGACCGGATGTCCGCGATGACACGGGCCGCGGCATCCGGGGCCGTCAGCCACACCGCCACATCCGAGACGGTGTCGTCCCCGGTCAGCGCGCGGTAGTCGGCAAGATCCATGGTGATCGCACCCGTCTGGCGGGCATAGTCCCGCCACACGCCGGCGACGAATACCCGCTGCTGCTCGCCCGCCAGCGGAATGGACTGCAACGAGCCCGCTTCGAAGCCGTACAGGGACACCATGGCCTCGGAGACGTACACCGCCACGGCGCCGGCATCCTGCGGCTTCTGCAGGGGTGCGCCGCTCAGCGGCAGTTGCTGTTCGATCGGCCGATCGGTCAGGCTGCGGGCCAGCAGCAGTGCTGGAGGGCGGCCGGGATCGAGGGCGATGTCCACCGAGCGCAGGAACTGGACCCGGTCGATGCCCGGGATCGCGGCAATCGCACTTTGCGCACCCGGGTCGATCGATCCCTCCAGGAGCGCCGGGGCGCGGCCGTACAGGTCTGCCGGCAGCACCCGAAAGAGCCAGTCGTCCACTGACAGCCTGAAGCTCGAGACCATGATGACCATGGCGCAGGTGAGCGCAAAGCTGGCGACGACGCCGGCCAGGGCGACGGCCGCCGACGCCGGGGCCTGGGTTTGCCGGGTCAGCGCGAGCCAGGCGCCGGGATGGCGCCAGAGCGCGCGCGCAGCCCTGCGGCTCAGCCAGCCGAGCACCCGCTCGATGACCAGTGGTACGAGGCTGATGCCGGCGAACAGGAAGGCGGCGATGGCCAGGTAGGCGGCCACCGGCAGTCCCGCCACCGGCGGTGCCAGCAGCAGACCCAGCCCCAGGACCACCAGCGCCGCAGCGATGCGTGCCGGTCGCAGTCGGCGAAACGTGGCTTCCTGGCTGCCGCTCTTGAGGACCTGGGCCGCGGGCAGATGCCGCGCCGAACGCGCGGGTGCGAGCGATCCGAGCACGGCCGTGACGCAGCCGAGGGCGCCGAAACCGAGCACAGCGAGTGGCCGCACGGCGAGGGATCCTGCGCCACTGCGGAAGTAGCCGCCGCCGAGGTCGCCGCCGACAGTGTTGAGCAGCAGGTAGGCCAACCCGATCCCTCCGGTCATGCCCAGCAGCGAACCCCACAGTCCCACCAGCGCGCCCTGCCAGAGAAGCGCCCGGGTTGCGGTGGCAGGGGCGGCGCCCAGCACGATCACCAATGCCATCTCCTGCTGCTGGCGAACCGCGGCGAGCGACAAGGTGGCGAAGACGATGAAGCCCCCGGTCAGCAAGGCGACCAGCGCGAGGACGCTGAGGTTGACGCGATAGGCGCGAGAGAGGTTGGACATCCGCTGCTCGTCAGCTTCCGGCGTGACGATCTGCACCCCGTCCGGCAGCACGCCTCGCAGCCGGTCCAGGGTTGTCTGCCGGGCGCTACCCGGCGCCAGTTGGAGATCAATGCGACTGAGCTTGCCGACCGCGCCGAATGCCCATTGCGCGGCGCCGAGGTCCATGACCGCCAGCACCTGTCCGGGTGCCGCGCCCGGGACGCGGCCGGCCACTGTCAATCGGGTCGGCCGCGATCCCTGGTCGATCAGCAGTTCGCGGGCAGGGAAGGCTGCTTCGGCCGCCACGGACAGAAAGACCGCGTCGGGCTCGAACAACCGGAACGTCGCCCCGGATCCGTAACCCGAACCCTGGGCCTCGGGTGCGACCGGCAGCAAGCCCGGCGTGACCCGTGCCGCGGTGAAGAGATCGATCGCAACCAGCTTGAGGGATTCCCTTGGCGCATTCCGGGGCGATGCGGGACCCTGCGGCGGCGCTTCGACCCGCGGGTAGAGCTCGAGTTCGAGCACCGGGCTGGCGACTGCGATTCCGGCAAGCCCGGCGACAGTGTCCAGCAGGGCTTCGTCGAGGAATCCCTGCGAGGCCCGGATCTGTGCATCGGCGTCACCATTGACGGTAGCGATCGCTTGGCGAAACGAGTCGAGGGCGGAGGCATTCACCAGGTGTATGGCGAGCGCCAGCATGACCCCGATGGCGACGGCAGCAATGCTGGCTATCGTCCGCCCGGGCTGGGCGCGGAACTGCGCGCGGCGCAGCCAGCGCAGCACGGTGGCGTCACCGCGTTCCGGTGTCATGCGGTCACGACGCCGTCGGGCGTGAGCCGCAGCACCCGATCGGCGATGCGCTCCGCCTGCGCCGAGTGCGTGACCATAAGCAGCGCCGCGGCGCGGCTGCGCACCTGCTCCGCCAGCAGGTCGATTGCGGCCGCCGCCGTGCGCGGATCGAGATTACCGGTG
>JBBRJB010000353.1:0-4061 GCA_038220085.1 Burkholderiales bacterium | reverse complement strand
CCGGTCTTGGTGGGGATCATCGACATGGTCGCGGAACGCGCCCGCCTCAGGTCCTCGTGATAGACGTCCGTGAGGACCTGGTCGTTGGTATAGGAATGGATCGTGGTCATCAGCCCCGAGACCACGCCGATCTTGTCGTGCAGCGGCTTGACCAGCGGCGCCAGGCAATTGGTGGTGCAGGACGCGTTGGAGATCACCGTATCGGACGACTTCAACACCTGGTGGTTGACCCCGTAGACGATGGTGGCGTCCACGTCCTTGCCGCCAGGCGCCGAGATGATCACCTTCTTCGCGCCGCCCTTCAGGTGCGCACCCGCACGTTCCTTGCTGGTGAAAAGCCCGGTGCATTCCAGCACCACGTCGACCTTCATGTCAGCCCAGGGCAGCTTGGCCGGGTCACGCTCGGCGAGCACCCGGATCCGGTCGCCATTGACGATCATGGAGTCGCCTTCGACACCGACAGTGCCGTCGAAGCGCCCATGGGCGGTGTCGAACCGGGTCAGGTGGGCGTTGGTCTGCGGGTTGCCGAGGTCGTTGACGGCGACGATCTCGATGTCGTGCCGCTTGCCTCCCTCATAGTGGGCACGAAGCACGTTCCTGCCGATCCGCCCGTAGCCGTTGATTGCGACGCGAATAGTCATGTCAGTTCTTCCCTTCACAAAGTTGAATTAGCCGGCCGATGCGGATATCAATGGCCATTGTCGGTCTGCAGGGGCCTCAACGCCGCCGAACCAGCACCGCCCGCACGGTATCCGCGACGTTCTCCGCCGTGATACCGAAAAACTTGAACAGGTCCGGAGCCGGAGCGGACTCGCCGAAACGATCGATGCCCACCACCGCGTCGCAACGGTACTTCCACCAGAAATCGGTCACGCCCGCCTCCACCGCCACCCGCGGCAGATTGTCCGGGAGCACGCCCCGCTTGTAGGTGACATCCTGCCGGTCGAAGACGGTGGTGGACGGCAGGGAAACGACCCGTACGGCGACGCCGCCCTTCTGCAGTATGTCGGCCGCCGACAGCGCCACCGAGACTTCGGAACCGGTCGCCAGCAGCACCGCTCTGGGTTTCTTCACATCGCGCACGATGTAGGCGCCGCGACTGATGTCGGCCAGTTGCTGGGGGGTGCGCTGCAGGAACGGCAGCGCCTGGCGGCTGAGCAGCAGGCTGGTGGGCCCGTCCTCATGCGTGATCGCGCTGGCCCACGCAACCGCGGTTTCCACCGTGTCGGCGGGCCGCCAGACCGTCATGTTAGGAATCGCCCGCAGGCTGCTGGCGTGTTCGATCGGCTGGTGAGTCGGTCCGTCCTCCCCCAGCCCGATCGAGTCGTGGGTGAAAACGTAGATGACGCGCTGGCGCGAAAGCGCGGCAAGCCTGAGGGCGTTGCGCGCATAGTCGGAGAAAACCAGGAAAGTGCCGCCGAAAGGAATGTAGCCACCGTGCAGGGCAATTCCGGTGAGCATGGCGCACATGCCGAACTCACGCACTCCGAAGTTGATGTGGCGCCCGGCAGTCAGGGCGCCGTTGACGTCGAGGTGACGAAGCGGCTGCACGCCCTGCCAATCCGTGAGATTGCTGCCGGTCAGGTCGGCCGAGCCGCCCAGCAACTCCGGCAGCGCGGGGCCGAGATGATTGAGCGCCTGACGCGAGGCGGCCCGCGAAGCCACCGAGGCCGACTTCGCCAGCGCATCGTCGACCATGGCCCCAGCAATGCGCTCCCAGTCCGCCGGCAGGACGCCGCGCATGCGGCGCTCCAGTTCACCTGCCTCGGCCGGATAACGCTCCGAGTAGGCACTGAACAGATCCTCCCAGACCGCCTGGCGTTGTGCGCCTATGGCGGTTGCATCCCAGGACGCATAGACGTCGCTTGGTATCTCGAAGGGCGCCGGACTCCAGTTCAGCGCCTTGCGGGTGGCCGCGACCTCCTCCGCGCCGAGCGCCTCCCCGTGTGCCTTGCTGGTGCCTGCCCGCGTTGGCGCACCCTTGCCGATCACGGTCTTGCAGTCGATGAAGGTGGGCGCGAACCGGCGGCGGCCGTCGGCGGCCACCCGTCCCGCCACTGCCCAGTCCCTCGCCTGGGCAAGCGCCTGATCCACGGCCCAGGCGTCGTGGCCATCGATGTCGGCGATGACGTTCCAGCCATAGGCTTCGAACCGCCTGGGGGTGTCGTCACGAAACCAGTTCACCACCTCCCCGTCGATCGAGATGCCGTTGTCGTCGTACAGAACGATCAGTCGGGACAGGTTGAGCACGCCGGCGAGCGAACACACCTCGTGGGAGATGCCCTCCATCAGGCAGCCATCGCCGACAAACGTGTAGGTGAAGTGATCCACTACCGCAAAGCCCGGCCGGTTGAACTCCTGGGCCAGCAGCTTTTCCGCCAGGGCCATGCCGACGGCGTTGGCCAGTCCCTGTCCCAGCGGGCCGGTCGTGGTTTCGACGCCGGGCGTGACTCCGTACTCCGGGTGCCCGGGCGTCCTCGAGTGCAACTGGCGAAACCGCTTGATCTCTTCTATCGGCAGGTCGTAGCCCGTGAGATGCAGCATCGCGTACAGCAGCAGCGAACCGTGACCGTTGGACAGCACGAAGCGGTCGCGGTCGAACCAGTTCGGATGGGCCGGACTGTGTTTGAGATGCCCGCCCCACAGCGCCACCGCGATTTCCGCCATGCCCATCGGCATGCCGGGATGCCCCGACTGGGCTTGCTCGACAGCGTCCATGGCGAGGGCGCGCACGGCGTCGGCCATGCGCCGGACGATTGTTTCGTCCGGAAGCCGGGACGATTCGGTGTTGGCCGGAGTATTGCGGGCTTCGGCTTGCGCGCCCCTGCGTCTGTTCATATCAACGGTCCGTTGGCTGATGCTGAAGTCGCTGCCCTGGTCGTCGGCAAGACAAGGACCGGTCAGGCGAATTCGCCTGTTGAGTGTCATTGAAAAGATCCGGCGCCGCCGCCCTGATGGCGCGCACCTGGGCGCATTCGCAGTGGCATCCGTCGCAGTCGATCGATCTGCGATTGCGCCCCCGGTTCAACAGGCCCCGGGCGCGCGATACATCGACCGGCATCGACCGGATCATGCGCCCGATTATACTCGATGGCCTATGCGCGGCCTTCTCCCGACTACCGACCGGCAGGGTTCGCCATGATGCCCCGGCTGTACACGCCGGTCGGATTCGCCCACGGCAGCATCATCCGGCTCGAGCCCGGCCCGGCGCACCACCTGATCCGTGTGCTCCGGCTGGGACCAGGGGCTGCGGTGGAAGTATTCGATGGCCAGGGACAGGCGGCGCTGGGGCGCCTGGTTTCGACCGATCCGTGCACGGTGACGGTGGAGTCGATGCTTGCGCCGGACCCTTCGCCGCCGCTTCGCCTGCGCCTGGTCCAGTGCATCAGCGCCGCCGAAAAGATGGACTGGACCATCGAGAAAGCGGTCGAACTCGGTGCCGCCGCGATCATTCCGCTGCAAAGCCGGAAGGGAATCGTCAGGCTGACACCCGAGCGCAGCACGCGGCGTCGCGAGCACTGGCAGCGGCTGATCGTTGCCGCCGCCTCTCAGTGCGGCCAGAACCGACTGCCGCATCTGCATGAAGTCGCCAATCTAACCGAATGGCTTCGCGCTCAATCGGCACCAGCGCCAGGCGATCTGCGCCTGGTCCTCGATCCGCGCGCGCCGCAATCCCTGCCCTGCCTGCTGGCCACCCGCAACGCGCCGGCCACCGGCGGGGAAGTGCAACTGCTCTGCGGCGCGGAATCCGGATTCAGTGAAGCCGAGTGGGAAACCGCCTGTGCCGCCGGCTGGCTTGCGGTCACCATCGGTCCGCGGGTGCTGCGCACCGAAACCGCCGGCCTTGCGGCCCTGGCGGCGATCCAGGCGCAGTGGGGAGACTGGGGACGGCGTCGGGCCTGAGCCCGGCCTGCAAGCGCGGCTGGTTGGTTCTTGCCGGCTGGCTCTTCGGCTAGTTCTTCACCACCGAGTAAAACACCCTGAAAGCCGTCTCCTCATCGTAGAAGTAGTCGGCCGCCTCCCGGAACACATCCAGCAGCGCGCTTCGCTCCGGTTGCCCG
>JBBRJB010000352.1:0-4064 GCA_038220085.1 Burkholderiales bacterium | reverse complement strand
TACGGTGCTTCCGCTGCTCTCCGACGAGGCGAGGCCGGCGACGACCACGGTGCCCGCCGTCAACGAGCGCGGCGAGGAAGTGCCGACCGCGGTGGCCGGCGAACACCCGCTCACGCTCTATCTCGACAAGCGCGAACTGTTGACCCTGATGACCCTGGGCGGGGCCCCGGAACACCTCGCGCTGGGCTATCTGCGCAACCAGCGCCTCATCGGGAGTATCGAGGCGATCGCGCGGGTGCAGGTCGACTGGGAAGTCGGTGCGGTGGCGATCACGTCGCGACGACTCGCTGAGACGGGGCTATCGCTGTGGGAGGCGTCCGACCCGGCCGAAGACCCGGCGGGTGCCGGCCCTGCCGCGCAGGATGCCCTTGCCGAACGACTCGCCCATCGCACGGTGACCACCGGTTGCGGCCAGGGAACGGTGTTCGGCGACCTCATGGCGGACATCGACTCGGTCCGGCTCAACCCGGACCTCCGGATCACCCAGGAGACGCTCTACGCGCTCATGGACCTGGTCCGACGGCACGAGTCGATCTACAAGCTGGCCGGCGCCGTCCATGGCTGCGCACTCTGCGTCCACGATGAAGCCGGGCCGCGCATCCTGCGCTTCGTCGAGGACGTCGGCCGGCACAACGCGGTCGACGCGATCGCCGGCTGGATGTGGACGGCCGGCATCGACGGTCACGACAAGATCTTCTACACCACCGGGCGGCTCACGTCGGAAATGGTGATCAAGTGCGCACAGATGGAAATCCCGGTGCTGCTGTCGCGCTCGGGCCTGACGGAAATGGGGCACCGGATTGCGGAGCGTGTGGGCATCACGATGATCGGTCGCTGCCAGGGACGGCACTACCTTCTGTTTACCGGGCGTGAACGCCTGCTCGGCACGCCCGCCCCGGTGGGGGTGGCGCAGTGACGGCGGCCGGCGCTTCGCCCGCCCCCAAGGACAGCATTACCGGGCTGGTACTGGCCGGCGGGCTGGCCCGCCGGATGCAGTCCACCGGCAGCGACGTGGACAAGGGGCTGTTGTGCTTGCGCGGGAAGCCGATGATCGCCCACGTGATCGAGCGCCTTGCGCCGCAGGTCGGCCGGCTTCTGATCAATGCCAACCGCAACCAGGAGCACTACCGCGATTTCGGGCATGCGGTGGTGCCCGATTCGGTGGCGGGGTATGCCGGACCGCTGGCGGGTTTGCATGCCGGACTCGGTGCCGCCGGCACTTCCTGGGTCGTGACGGTTCCCTGCGACTCACCTTTCTTTCCCCACGATCTCGTGCAGAAGCTTTTCGACGCTGCCGCTCAAGCCGGCGCCGACCTGGCCGTGGCCAGGACCGGCCGCCAGGCTCATCCGGTATTCGCGCTGGTGCACGTTTCACTGCTCGCCGACCTGGAGGCGTTTCTCGCCGCAGGTGAGCGCAAGATCGACCGCTGGTACGCTCCTCTGCGCACGGTCGAGGTGGACTTTCCCGACGAAGCCGCTTTCAGCAACATCAACACGCCGCAGGAACTGGCCGCATTCGAAAGCCGGGAGAACGCGCGCGCGACGATCGAAGCAGTAGCCCGGGGCACCGCCGGCTACGACCCGGGCGCCCTGCCTGTCATGCAGGCGCAGGCGATCATCAGGCGGTTCATCAGCCCGATCGACGAGCCGCAGGAGGCGGCGGTGCTCGACTGTCTCGGCCGGGTCCTCGCGCGCGACCTCATCTCCCCGATCGATGTGCCGGCCCATGACAATTCGGCGATGGACGGCTATGCGGTGCGTGGCAGCGACCTCGTCCCAGACCGGGAGACCCGCCTGACGGTGGTCGGCACCTGCCTTGCCGGCAAGCCCTATCCCGGCCAGCCGGGAAAGGGCGAGGCGGTCCGGATCATGACCGGCGGGGTGATGCCGCCCGGCACCGACACCGTGGTGATCCAGGAGGTGGCCCGGCTTCTGGCACCGCAGGCAGATCCGGCGCAGCCGGTGGTGCTGATCCCGCCCGGTCAGCAGACCGGCCAGAATCGGCGGCACCGCGGTGAGGACCTGGCGCAGGGCAAGCCGGCGTTGCGGGCCGGCAAGATACTGACGCCAGCGGACCTGGGTCTGGCGGCATCGCTCGGGCTGGCCCGGCTGCCGGTGCAGCGGCGCCTGAAGGTGGCTTTCTTTTCGACCGGCGACGAACTGCTGTCGGTCGGCGATGCGCCGGTGCCGGGCAAGGTCTATGACAGCAACCGGTACACGATTCACGGCATGCTGGCGAGACTCGGCGCGGAGCCGATCGACCTCGGGGTGGTGCCGGACCGCCCGGAGGCGCTCGAGCAGGCGATGGTCCGGGCCGGTCGCGAGGCCGATGCGGTCATCTCGTCCGGTGGCGTCTCGGTCGGGGAGGCGGATTTCACCCGCGAAGTCATGGCCCGGGTCGGCGATGTCGCCTTCTGGACCATCGCGATGAGGCCCGGCAGGCCGATGGCCTTCGGCCGGGTCGGCGATGCCTACTATTTCGGCCTGCCGGGCAATCCGGTCGCGGTGATGGTCACGTTCTATTTCTTTGTACGGGATGCTCTGCACCACCTGATGGGCGCCTCGCCGGCCCCGCTCGCCTCGATCCGGGCGAGATCGCTCACCCCGGTACGCAAGAAGCCGGGCAGGACGGAGTACCAGCGGGCGACGCTCAGCCGCGCGGATGACGGGAGCGCGCAGGTGCGCGTCACCGGTAGCCAGGGATCCGGGGTATTGCGATCGATGAGCGAGGCCGACTGCATGATGGTCCTCGCGCATGAGCAGGGAGGTGTCGCCATCGGCGATTGGGTCGATGCCGTCCCGTTTACAGGTCTGGTCTGACCGCGTCAGTCAGCGCAGTAGTCAGCCCGTCAGCGACTCGCCATCCGCGGTCCCAGCCGCCGCACCTGCGCGGCGATCAGCCAGCCGGCGAACGCGGTGGCCACTAGGAAGAACGACGCACTGGCAAAGCCGGCCCCCGGCAGCCGCCGGTCCAGCCACCAGCCCATCATCGCAGGCCCAAGCGCCGCGCCGATGTCTACGGCGGAATACACGATGCCGTAGGCTCGACCGGTTGCAGACTTGGGCACCGCCGAACGCACCAGCATGTCCCTCGCCGGCGTGACGATGCCGAGGGCGACGCCTGCGAGGCACAGCAGCGCGCCGGTGGCGTGAGGCGCCACCGCAGGGTGGGCGAGCAGCAGGAACAGCGCGGCGGCAGACAATGTCCCGGCAACCGCCACCCATTCATGGCGGCTGCCGCTGGCGGCCACGAAGCCACCGACGACCATGCCGACTGCCACGGAACCGATGTAAGCGGTGATCCAGCCGGCTGCGGTGGCGGAGTCCATCCTGCCCAGCGCCTCCAGCAGCGACACGCCCATGTTCTGCACGCCCATGCTGGCGATATTGATGGTGATAAAGAACAACATGCATGCGGCCAGCGCCGCATTGAAGAAACCGAATACCGGCTCGACCGCCCTTGCCGGACTTGACCCTGCCGCCAGCCCGGAGCCGGTAGCCGCCGCGGCTGCCGCAGGCGCAGGCGCAGGCGCAGGCGCAGGCGCAGGCGCAGGCGCAGGCGCAGGCGCAGGCGCCGGCAGGACCGAAAACTCGTCCCGGCGGACCAGCACCATCAACGCCATCAGCAGACCCACGACCGCCGCCACCACCAGGGCGCCCCGCCACCCGACGAGCCCCGCCAGCCCGATCATCAGTACCGGCGCACTGGCGTAGCCGAGCGTGCCGGACAGGCCATGCGCACTGAAGGCATGGCCGATCCGGCGCTCCGATACCTTGTGGTTCAGGAGTGAGAAATTCGCGGGGTGAAAAACCGAGTTGCCCAAGGCAATCACGACCGCGGCAAGCAGCAGCGCGGCGTAGCCCTGGGCCGCGGCGGCGAGCAGGACGCCCATGGACATCAGCAGGAAGCCGGCCAGCAGCGTACGCCTTGGACCCTGGTGGTCAACGATGAATCCCGCTGCCGCCTGGCAGACCGACGAGACCACGTAGAACAAGGTCATGATCAGGCCGAGTTGGGTCCAGCTCAGGCCGAACTCAGTGCGCCACAGCGGAAACAGCGGCGC
>JBBRJB010000351.1:0-4073 GCA_038220085.1 Burkholderiales bacterium | reverse complement strand
CGCCGCCGAAGCGGAACGCGACTATTGGCGGCGGCAGGCAGAAGCCTTCAACCGGCGACAGGAGATGCGCGACGCCGACCAACGGCCAGCAATCCGCTCGTCACGCCCGCGCCGCGAAGAGTCCGCGATGTACCGGGAGCCCGAGGCGATCCACCATGGCTATCACGCGGCCCAACCGCTCGTATCCCTGAGCCGGGTGCCGCCCAACTACGTCAGCTCCCCGGGCGCGGCCCGCGGACGCGAGGGTGGGTTCATCGGCAGCGGATTCAGCACCGCGCGCTGAGCCCCGGCTTTCTTCTTTCCTTTTTCCTGGCTGGAATGTCCGCCCTCTTCAGGGCGCCGGTCCTTTTTTCGGCCTGCCGCACAGACGCAAGACCGGCGCGTTCATCTGGTTCGGCCCTGGGATCGGCGCTATAATCACCGGTTTCCCACATTCCATACCTGCTTGGACGGTTGCATCGCGCCCGCCCGGCGGGTGGCGGCAATGCCGCTTTCCCAATACGCACGGAGAATCAAATGGTCGTTGTTCGTCTCTCACGCGGCGGTGCCAAGCGGCGCGCGTTCTTCAACATCGTCGTGACTGACAAGCGCAATCGTCGTGACGGCAGTTTCATCGAGCGGCTGGGGTTCTACAACCCGCAGGCGTCGGAGAAGGAAAAGCAGGCCCTGCGGGTCGATCTCGCCCGGGTGGCACATTGGAAAGAGCAAGGTGCGCAACTGTCCCCGGCGGTCACCCGCCTGGTTCGTGAGTTCGCCAAGATCGATGTCGCCGCAGCGGCACCGCAAGCTGCCGCCTGACAAGACAACTGGGCCCGACACGGCGGGCCAGGCACTGAAGTCCCTCATGGCGGGCCAGACCCAGGCCTCGGTGGCCGATCCGGAGCAAGGCGACGCCTGGATCGCGGTCGGTGTAGTCCGGGGCGCATTCGGCGTGCACGGGGCCTTGAAGATCGAGGCCTATAACAGTGCTGACCAGACGGTCCTGAACCAGGTGACTCGCTGGCGCATGGTCGGGCATCGGGAAACAGATTCCGCCGCGGCGCGCCTGCTGCCTTTCCCCCTCCCGGCGGACGTGACGGTCGCGTCGCTCAAGCAGCACGGCGGTCAGGTCGTCGCGACGCTCATCCCTGGCATCAGTCGGGAACAGGCGTTGGCGTTGAAGGGAGCCGAGGTGCTGGTGCAGCGCAAGGATTTTCCTGCGCCGGAACCGGACGAGTACTACTGGACGGACTTGATCGGCAGCCAGGTAGTCGATCCCGGCGGGAAACCGCTCGGCGTGGTCGAGGCAATGGACGACCACGGGGCGCAGTCGGTACTGCGCCTGGATAACGGAATCCTGATTCCTTTCGTCGCTGCCTTCATACTGGAAGTGGTGCCGCAGGAGCGGCGGATCGTTGCGGACTGGTCTGCGGATTGGGTCTGAGCGGGCGCCGCGACATGGATTTCGAGATCATCAGCGTTTTTCCCGAGTTGCTGGAGGGCATCCTGCCATTCGGCGTCACCGGGAGGGCGCTGGCCGACCAGCGTTACCGGGTCCGCTGCTGGAACCCCCGCGACGTCACCACCGACAACTATCGTCGCGTGGACGACCGTCCCTACGGCGGCGGTCCGGGCATGGTCATGATGGCGGAGCCGCTGGCCCGCTGCTTGCAGTCGATTCGAGACAAGCGTGGCGACGAGGGGGCTGATCCCCTGCCGGTGGCCTGTCTATCCCCGCAGGGTGCTCCCCTGACCCAGAAGAGGGTGCAGGAACTCAGTGCCGGTCCTGGCCTGATCCTGTTGTGCGGTCGCTATGAAGCAGTCGACCAGCGCTTCCTGGACGCCCATGTCGACGAAGAGATTTCCATCGGCGACTTTGTGGTGTCCGGTGGTGAGTTGCCCGCCATGCTGCTCATCGACGCGGTGGTCCGCCTGCTGCCCGGCGTGCTCAATGATGCCGATTCCGCCGGCCAGGACTCGTTCGTGGCGGGGCTGCTGGACTGCCCGCACTACACCCGTCCGGAATCGGTGGACGGGGTGACGGTGCCGCCGGTGCTGCTGTCGGGCAACCATCGGGAGATCGACCGGTGGCGCCGTCGTCAGGCGCTGCTGGCGACCTGTCGCAAGCGTCCCGATCTCCTGGAACGGGCGCGGGAAGCAGGTCTTTTGACGCCGGAGGATCTCCGGCTGCTCCAGGACGGTTTGTGACGGTTTATACTACTGGGCTTGCCCATAGAGGCAGGATTTGAGTAACCGCATCCTCTGACGGGGATAAACAGGGCCTGTGTCGGCCCGAAACACAACAGCGCCCCGTCCATGATGCCCTGGAGCACTACAGATGAACCTGATCGCACAACTCGAGCAAGAAGAGATTTCCCGCCTCGGCAAGACTATTCCGGCGTTCGCGCCCGGCGATACGGTTTCGGTGGCCGTGAACGTCGTCGAGGGCACGCGCAAGCGCGTGCAGCTCTATGAAGGCGTGGTGATCGCGCGCCGCAACCGCGGCCTGAACAGCGCCTTCATCGTCCGCAAGATCTCGTCGGGCGAGGGCGTCGAGCGTACGTTCCAGCTCTACTCGCCGCTGATCGCCGGCATTGAGGTGAAGCGCCGCGGCGACGTGCGTCGCGCCAAGCTTTATTACCTGCGCAATCTGTCCGGCAAGAAGGCGCGTATCAAGGAAAAGCTCCAGGCCCGCTCCGGCCTTTCGGCAAAGGGCCGCGGCGCCGATGCGCAGGCAGCAGCGACTACGGAGTCGTCCGCCGAGGCCGGCGAGGAATAGCCCGGGGTCCTGGTGTCCGGGCAGGCGTAGGTCCGCCAGGGCGTTGCCAGCCGGGAGCCCGGGGCCATTGCCGATGAAGCGGCCGCCCATCCTCGATCCGCGAGGCGCACCGCTGGATCTGTCCGATCTGGAGCGCGCGCCGGCGCTGCCGCCCGAGCGGCTCACCAGCCACGCGCTCCGTTCGCGCTTCGTCAGTCCCCCATCCTGGCACCCCGAGTTCGCCGGCGACTCGGTTCCGGTGGATGAAGCAACCCTTCGGCCGGCAGCCGTACTGATCCCCCTGATCGAAAGACCCGCTGGTCTCACCATGCTCCTGACCCTTCGGAGCGCGGCGCTGCTCAAGCACAGCGGACAGGTGGCCTTCCCCGGCGGGCGGATTGACGATAGCGACTTTTCCGTCGTCGATGCGGCCCTTCGCGAGGTTCGCGAGGAGATCGGCATTGCGGCCGAGTCGGTGGAAGTGCTCGGGGAGATGCCGCGATACCGTACCGGCACCGGCTACGTCATCACGCCAGTGGTCGGCCTGATCGATCCTGGCTTGACCCTGAATTCGCTGATACTCGAACCGGCCGAGGTGGCAGAGGTTTTCGAGGTTCCGCTGAACTTCCTGATGGATCCGGCCAATCACCAGCGCCGGCTTTTCAGCTGGAAGCAGGGGGACGTCGAGCACCGACGGAGCTTTTTCACGATGCCGTGGCGGCCCGATCCGGGGTTGCCGCGCGAGTACTACATCTGGGGCGCAACGGCGGCAATGTTGCGAAACCTCTACCGGTTACTGGCCGCGGAATAGCGCGGCTGTTTTTTCTCAAGCGCGAGGTGCGGGTCCGATGGGTTTGATTGCATTGATCATGAGTGTCGTCGTCGAAGCGATCTGGCCGTTGCAGGGCCGTGGGCTCAAACCGCGCCCGGATCCGGTGGCGCGCGATGCGGGCCTGGACGAACCCGCCGAACAGGCATTTTCAATACCGGCGTCAGCCGACCAGCCGACGCCGCATCCGCTGCAGCGTTTTGCGCAGTCCCTGATCGATGCGGTGTCGCGGCCCGGGGAGGACGCGCCTGCAACCGGCGCCCGCCGCTCGGTCAGCACTGCTGGCTGGCTGCTCGTGGTGGGCGCGCCGGTCGTTCTGGTCCTCCTGTTGCAGTGGCTGGCACAAGCGATCGGTCTCCTGGCGGTTCTGGCGCTGCATGTCGCGGTCCTCTATCTCACCGTGGGCGTGGGCGCCTTTCATCGCCAGTTCTCCGAGTTGCGGCTGCTGGTCGGTGCGGGCGAGGACGATTCGGCGCGGGCCGTGCTGGCATGCTGGGTCGGTCTCGA
>JBBRJB010000350.1:0-4092 GCA_038220085.1 Burkholderiales bacterium | reverse complement strand
TCGGCATCGAGGAGACGTCCAAGATCATCCTGATCTATCTCGCCTGCTTCGCCCCGCTGGCGGTGTCGGCGCGGGCGGGCGTCAAGTCGGCCACCATCGAGCAGATCAACGCCTCCCGTTCGATGGGCGCGTCCTTCCTGCAAGTGGTGCGGCATGTGATCCTGCCGGCAGCGCTGCCGGACATCCTCACCGGCATGCGGATCGCAATCGGATTCGGCTGGACGACGCTGGTCGCCGCGGAAATGGTGGCAGCCACCGCAGGCCTCGGCCAGATGGTGCTCAATGCCTCCAATTTCCTGCGCACCGACATCGTGGTGATGGGCATCATCGTCATCGGCATCGTCGCCTACCTGTTCGACATGCTCATGCGCCGGCTCGAACGCTGGCTGGTGCCGTGGAAAGGAATGATGTAGCCCCGAGGCAATGAGAGTCAGTGCCAGGGACGATGAGCCAGCCTGGAACGATCAGTCAGCCCTGGCGGCTCCGCTCCTGCTCCTGCAGCGAGCGCCACAGGATCTTCCCGGTGCCGGACTTGGGCAGCGAATCCACGAACTCGACGATGCGCGGCGCCTTGTAAGCCGCCATGTGCTGGCGGCACCAGTCAATCACCGCCTGATGCGTCACCCGCCCCCGCTCCGGGTTGCGCAGGACGACCAGCGCCTTGACCGTCTCGCCGCGGTGTGCGTCCCGGGCTGCGATGACGCAGGCCTCCTGGATCGCCGGATGCTGGTACATCAGGGATTCCACCTCGGCCGGCCAGACCTTGAAACCCGAGGCGTTGATCATCCGCTTGAGGCGGTCGACCATGAAGAAGAAGCCGTCGTCGTCCATGCGGGCGAGATCTCCGGTGCGAAAGAACCGCTTGCCGTCGATCTGCACGAAGCACTCGCGATCGGCCTGCGGATTGCGCCAGTACCCATTGAACAGCTGCGGCCCATGGATGACTATCTCCCCGATCTCGCCGGGCGCGAGCGCCGCCAGGGTCGCCGGATCCACAACCCGCGCGTCGACATCCATGATCGGAATGCCGAGGCACTGCTTGCGGGCGTGCTCGGCCGGATTGATGTGGGTCGCCGCGATCGTTTCCGACAGCCCGTATCCCTCGATATAGTTCAGCCCCATCGCCTGCAGACGCTGCGCGACTGCCGCCGGCATAGCGGCGCCGCCGCCGCCGATGCGGACCAGGCTGGAGAGGTCGAACGCGGCCAGATCCGGATTGGCGAGGAAGTCGACGACCATCGTCGGAATGCAGGGCCAGGAGGAGACCTTGTAGCGCTGGATGCACTGAGCGGCCGCCTGACGGTCCCAACGGGGCAGGAGGATCACCGTGTTGCCGTTGTAGAGGGGGATGTTCATGCTGCTCTGCATCCCGGTCACATGGAACAGCGGCAGCACCGCCAGCGCCACGCTGTCGGATTTGACGTCCGTCCACTGGCCGGTAGCGAGCGTCTGGTACATCACGCTGCGATGAGTGTGCATGCAGCCCTTGGGCTGACCGGTCGTTCCGGACGTATAGGGCATGACGCACAGGTCGTCCGGGCCGACCTCGATCGGGCCCGGCTGGCGCGCGAGCCGCAAGGCATCCGACCAGAGCAGGACGCCCTCGCCTTCAATGGCGCGACGCGGCTCGGCAATCGTCTCGGGCACCGTCAGGTCAGTGCTCACCTCCAGATAGTCGGAATAGGCGCCCACGATCACATGGTCCAGGCCGTCCTCTGCGCCGCCGCCTGCTCGCAGCAGCGGTCGCATCCGCTCGAACAGTTCCTGGGTCACGAACGCAACCCTCGCGCCGCTGTCGCTGACGTAGTGGCGAAGCTCCAGCGTGAGGTTCATCGGATTGACCGGAACCACCACCGCATTGGCCCGCAGGATCGCGTAGTAGGCCAGTACGAATTGCGGGCTGTTCTGGGTGAACAGCAGCACCCGGTCGCCGCGTTGCACGCCGCAGTCCTGCTGCAGGCAACCAGCCAGCCGCTCCGCCTCCTCGCGGAACCGGGCGAACGTGATGAGGGTATCGTAGAAGACCAGGAACGGCTTGCGCGGATACCGGCGGGCGGATACCTCGACGTTGTAGAAGAGGTCGGTCTCCGCGACGGTGAGGTGCCGGGGCTGGTTCCTCGGCCAGACTTTCAGGTGCCGCTCAGACAAGCGCAGTAGCCTCGGTCATGCCATCCGCCTCGGCAGGAGTCAGCCGGCGGCCACCGCACTGGGGCTGGTGGCACTGGGGCTGGTGGCGCTCGACCCGGTCAGATCCCCGATGCCGAAGAATGTGCGGGCATTCCCCGCGAGGATGCCGGCCTTCTGGGTGTCGTCCAGCCAGGGGCTCTGCGCAACCAGCGAGCCGATCTGCTGTTCGCCCAACGGGAACGGGTAGTCCGAGCCCAGCATGATGCGCTCGGCCCCCATCACCTCGGCCAGCAGGCGCAAGGCCCTCTGGTCGAACACCGCGCTGTCGACCGAGAAACGATTCACATAGCTCGACGGCGCGTGCGGGCAGTTTTCGCGGATGATGTCACGGCAGTGCCAGGCATTCTCGGCGCGGCCGAGCAGGAACGCAAAGCTGCCGCCCCCATGCGCGAAGCACAGCTTGAGCGAGGCCGGTATCCGCTCGAAGGCGCCGGACAGGATCAGCGACAGGATGCCCAACTGGGTCTCGGCCGGCATCGCGACCAGCCAGGGCAGCATCCATTTCTTCATGCGGCCGTCGGTCATCATGTCCCAGGGGTGGACCAGCACCGGGATGCCGTCATTGGCGCAGTGGATCAGGAAGTCCACCAGCTGCGGGTCGTCCAGATCCCGCTGCGCAAGATGGTTGCCGATCTGCACGCCGACATGGCCGTCGTCCCGGGCCCGGGACGCTTCGCGACACGCCAGGTCCAGGTCCTGGAACGGCACCTGGGCCAGCGCCTTCAGCCGTTTCGGATCATGGGCGCAGTGTTCAAGCGCGAGGTCGTTCATCCGCCGGGCCCAGTCGGCGGTGAGCCGCGCCTCGTAGGCATAACCGAAGAGGATCGGCGTGGCGCAGACGATCTGCAGGTCCACCGCCTGCTCGTCCATCTCGGCGATCCGCACCGCTGGATCCCACAGGGCCTGATACACCGGCCGGAACGGCTTGTCCGCCACCATGATCTGGCCACGCCGTCCGCCCTCCTCCACCTGCAACCACGGCGCGCGCGCCGCATCCAGGGTCGCCGCTTCCTGCCGCGTCACCCGCGGAAAGAAATGCGAGTGCATATCGATCTTCATGTGCTTATCCTCTGTCTGGCCCGCGGCGGGTACGCAAGGCCCGGGCGCAAGTCCTGCGGTATTTTCAGGTAGACCTGCCGGGGTGAAGCAAGCCGCAATGGGGACACTGGCGCTTTTCTTTGCTGTGATAGAACGCGTCGAACAACGGCGGCAGGTCGGTGACGATGCTTTGCAGTTGAACCTCCACCCGATGGACCAGATGGCCGCACCCACCCTCCTGGTCGCAATACCATTCGAAGCCATCGATGACCCCGGGCGGGCGCTGGCGCTCGATCACCAGGCAGACGCTGCCTGCCTCGGGTCGCTGCGGCGAGTGACGCACGTGCGGCGGAAGCAGGAAGATCGCGTCTTCCTTCAGATCCACCGACTGGCGCCCGCCGTCCAGCCACAGGTTCAACGAAGCGTTGCCGCGGATCTGATAGAAGAACTCCTCGTAGGGATCGTCGTGATAGTCGGTCCGCTGGTTGGGTCCGCCCACCACGGTGACGATGAAGTCACTGTCCTGCCAGATCTGCTGGTTGCCCACGGGTGGCTTGAGCAGGTGGGCATGCTCCTCGATCCAGCGGCGAAACTCGAAGGGCTTGCCATAGGCGAGCGCGGGCCCGCTCCCGTGGTCAGCCTGCCCGCTTTGTACCTGTCCCGCCTGCACCATCCCGTCTCCCCTATGAAGTGCTTCCGGGCCGATTCTGTCACGATTCGGTGTCGGGAGTCGCCGATTACAATCACCGGATGGAACGACCCTGGCTTGGCGTCGAGCAACTGGATGGCGCCGGCCTTCGCGGCATCTTCACCGACATAGACGATACCCTGACGACCGCGGGCAAGCTGCCGGCGCGTGTCTACTGC
>JBBRJB010000349.1:0-4117 GCA_038220085.1 Burkholderiales bacterium | reverse complement strand
GGGCGGGCGATCAAGGCCTGCTCGATCCTGGCGGTCCAGGCGGAGGGCGCCGAGATCATGACGATCGAGGGTCTGTCGTCGGGCACGCTCGACCCGATGCAGGAGGCGTTTCGCGATTGTCATGCGCTGCAATGCGGCTTCTGCACCCCAGGGATGGTGATGTGTGCGGTGCAACTGATCCGGGACAACCCCTCGCCGACCGACGCCGAGATCCGGGAAGGCCTGGACGGCAACATCTGCCGCTGCACCGGCTATCAGAACATCGTCAAGGCGATCCGCCAGGCAGCCGACGGCGCCGGCGCGAAGTCCGCCGCCCAACCCGCCGCCGCTCGCGCCTGACCCAATAAAGCCGGGGCTGAGACCTCAGCCCGCCGAAGGAGCTCAAAATGACCGACATGTCGAATTCGCCGATCGGGAAGTCGATCGTGCGCAAAGAGGATTTCCGATTCCTGACCGGCGCCGGGCAGTACACCGACGACGTCGTCATGCAGCGCCAGTCGTACGCCGTGTTCCTGCGCTCGCCTCATGCCCATGCGAAGATCGATCGCATCGACACTACCGCTGCTGCGGCGGCGCCAGGCGTCCTGGCCATCTTTACCGGAGCGGATCTGCAGGAATCGAAGATCGGCGGCCTGCCGTGCGGCTGGCTGATCCACAGCAAGGACGGCACGCCGATGAAGGAACCGGCGCACCCGGTGCTGGCGCATGGCAAAGCGCGCTACGTCGGAGACCCGGTCGCGATCGTGATCGCAGAGACGACCCTGCAGGCCAGGGACGCCGCGGAACTGATCGAAGTGGACTACACGCCGCTGGCAGCCGTGGCCGACACCGCTACCGCCGCCGGCAATGCGAGTGCGGTACATGACGACGTTCCGGACAACGTCTGCTACGACTGGAGCCATGGCGACGAAGCGGCGGTGGACGCAGCGTTCGCCAAGGCTGCGAAAGTGAGCACCTTGGAATTCGTCAACAACCGGCTGATTCCCAATGCGTTGGAGCCGCGCGCGGCGAACGCCGTCTACAGCCGGCACGACGACAGCTACACGCTCTACGTCGCCAGCCAGAACCCTCACGTGGAAAGGCTGCTGATGTGCGCCTTCGTGCTCGGGTTGCCGGAATCGAAGGTCAGAGTGATCGCCCCCGATGTCGGTGGCGGTTTCGGCTCCAAGATCTTCCTCTATGGCGAGGAGACGGCCCTGGTCTGGGCGGCCAAGCGCGTCGGACGCCCGATCAAGTGGACGGCCGAACGCAGCGAGTCCTTCCTCACCGACGCGCACGGCCGCGACCACGTCACCAAGGCGGAACTGGCCATGGACGCCAAGGGTAATTTCCTGGCGCTGCGGGTCAATACGATAGCGAACCTGGGCGCCTACCTCTCCACGTTCGCGTCGTCCGTGCCAACCATCCTCTACGGCACACTACTGGCCGGCCAGTACAAGACACCGGCCATCCATTGCACGGTGAAAGCGGTCTTCACCAACACTGCACCGGTGGACGCCTATCGCGGCGCGGGTCGGCCCGAAGCGACCTTCGTCGTGGAACGGATGGTCGAGCGGGCGGCCAGGGACATGAACATGGACCCGGCAACCATCCGGCGGCAGAACTTCATCACCGAGTTTCCCTATGCGACGCCGGTCGGGTTGACCTACGACATCGGCAACTACGCGGCGACCCTGGATCGGGCGATCGAGATGGCCGACGTGGCGGGGTTCCCGGCGCGCAAGGCCGAGGCGGCGAAGCGCGGGAAACTGCGTGGGCTGGGATACTCCTGCTACATCGAAGCCTGCGGTCTGGCGCCGTCCAACATCGCGGGTGCACTCGGTGCGCGCGCCGGCCTCTTCGAGGCCGGCGAAGTGCGCGTGCACCCGACCGGAACGGTCACCGTGTTCACCGGCTCGCACAGCCACGGACAAGGTCACGAAACCACCTTTGCGCAGGTCGTCGCCGGCCAACTCGGCATCCCGATGGAGAATGTCGAAATCGTGCACGGTGACACGGGGCGCGTTCCGTTCGGCATGGGCACCTACGGCAGCCGATCGTTGTCCGTGGGCGGCACCGCAATCGTGAAGGCCGTGGACAAGATCATCGCCAAGGGCAAGAAGATCGCCGCCCATCTGCTCGAGGCCGCGGACACGGACATCGAGTTTGAGAACGGCGAGTTCAAGGTGGCGGGCACCGACCGCAAGCTGCCGTTCGCGCAGATCGCGCTGACCGCCTATGTCCCCCACAACTATCCCCTGGACAAGCTGGAACCGGGCTTGAACGAGAACGCCTTCTACGATCCGACCAATTTCACCTATCCAGCCGGCTCGTATGTCTGTGAAGTCGAGGTCGACCGGGAAACCGGCAAGACCCAGGTCGTGAAGTTCACCGCGGTCGACGATTTCGGCAACATCATCAACCCGATGATCGTGGAAGGACAGATCCAGGGCGGCCTTGCCCAGGGCCTTGGCCAGGCAATGATGGAGGCCGGCATCTACGACCGTGAGTCCGGCCAGTTGCTGACCGGCTCGCTGATGGACTACGCGATGCCGCGGGCAGACGACCTGCCGGACTTCGACATCGACAACTGCGTCACGCCATGCACTCACAATCCCCTGGGCGTCAAAGGATGCGGCGAAGCGGGTGCGATCGGCTCACCGGCGGCTTTCATCAACGCTCTCACCAATGCCCTCGGCCACGAACAGATCGCCATGCCGGCAACGGCCGAGAGAGTCTGGCGGGCATTGAAGACTGCAGCCAAGGCCTGACAAACAAGGAGACATGACATGTACGAGTTCGATTATCAGCGCCCATCGGCAGTCGACAAAGCCGTGAAACTTGCCGGCGGTGATGCCCGTTACCTGGCGGGCGGCCAGAGCCTGGTGCAGTCGATGAAGATGCGGCTGGCCTCCGCCCCCACGCTGGTCGACCTGGGCGCCATTGCGGAACTGCGTGGCATCAAGGTGGACGCTGGCAAGGTCGTGGTGGGCGCCATGACTACCCACGCCACCGTGGCGCGGTCCAAGGAAGTCATCGGCGCGATACCCGCCCTGGCGGAACTGGCAGGGGGCATCGGCGATCCCATGGTGCGCAATCTCGGCACCATCGGAGGCTCGCTGGCCAATGCCGATCCGGCCGCCTGCTACCCGTCGGCGGTAATGGCCCTCGACGCGACCATCCACACCAACCAGCGACAGATTGCCGCCGGGGATTTCTTCAAGGGCCTGTTTGAGACCGCGCTGCAGCCGGGCGAGATGATCACGTCGGTCAGCTTCCCGGTCGTCAAGCAGGCTGCCTACCAGAAGCTCAAGCAGCCGGCATCGCGCTTCGCACTGGTGGGCGTGTTCGTGGCAAACGGGCCATCCGGACCGCGCGTGGCGGTGACCGGCGCTGGCCCGACGGTATTTCGCGTGGCTGAAATGGAGGCGGCCTTGAAGACCAGCTTCTCCCCTGACGCCCTCGCAAACGTCAAGGTTTCCGCGGCGGGCCTCAACAGCGATCTCCACGGTTCCGCAGAATACCGGGCCGCGATGATCGGCGTGATGGCCCAGCGCGCGGTCACCGCTGCCCTGGCGCGGTAGGAGCCTGTCGGGGTATGGGAAGGGGTCACGCCGTCGCCCTTTCCGGTAGTTGCTAAACTCGCAGCGATGAAACTACCCGCGTCTGTCGACGAAGCCGCCGCCCTCCTGGCGAGCGGCCAGTACGTGAGTGATCGCCGCCTCGCGACAGCCCTCTTCCTCAGTCTGAAACTGCAGCGACCCCTCCTGCTGGAGGGCGAGGCGGGCGTCGGCAAGACCGAGATCGCCAAAGTGCTCGCCTCAGCGCTCGACACCCGCCTGATCCGGCTGCAGTGCTACGAGGGGCTCGATATCACGCAGGCGGCCTACGAGTGGAACGTGGCTCGCCAGATGCTCGAGATCCGCCTGGGGGAAGCCAGCGGCGAGGCACGCTCCGGCAGCTTCGCGCAGTCGCTTTACCGGCGGGAGTTGCTGATTGAACGCCCGCTCCTGCAGGCCCTGACGCAGCCCCGTTCGCCGGTGCTCCTGATCGACGAACTGGACCGCGCCGACGAGCCATTCGAGGCCTTCCTGCTGGAGATCCTCTCCGAGTACCAGATGACGGTGCCGGAACTCGG
>JBBRJB010000348.1:0-4146 GCA_038220085.1 Burkholderiales bacterium | reverse complement strand
CGCGCGGAATGTTGACCTGGGCCGGCCCCATCTCCAGCAAGGCCCGGTCAAAGGCGCGGCTGGTGAGTTCCGCCATGCGGTTGGGGTGCATCACGTGCGACTGGTGCTTGGTGATCTTCGAGAAGATCGGCAATTGCTCGGTTTCCTGGAAGCCGCCCAGGCCGATCGTCATCGAGCCGGTTTCGGGCGTCAGGAAGACCACCGGCGAATGAGCCCAGTAGGCGGCGGCAATGCCGGTGACGAAATTGGTGATGCCAGGGCCGTTCTGGGCGATGCAGACGCCATGCCGGCCGGACACGCGCGAATAGCCGTCGGCCATGTGTGCCGCGCCTTGTTCATGGGCCACCGGAATGAAGCGGATGCCGGCCGCAGGAAAGATGTCCAGCGCGTCCATGAACGCCGAGCCGACGATGCCGAAGACGTCGGTCACGCCCTGGGCGACCAGCGTTTCCACGAAGGCCTCGGAGGGCGTCATCATCACTTTGCCCTGCGTGACGGCACGCTGCATCTGCTTCAGGTCGGGTTGCTTCATGTCAGTCATCGGGAACTCCTGGTGGGGCATGCCGGTTGGGCATGAGACGGATCATTCAGTGAGACAGAAAGTCTCAATGCCGGTAAAGTAGTCGATTCCCAGGCGCAGGACAAGTCCCGCCGTTTCGTTTATTGAGACGATGTGATTGCACGAAATGCGCAAATGCGTCTAAGCTTGCGCCATGCAGAATCTCGCCGAAACCGCGCTGGACCCGATCGTTGCCGAGCGGACGCGCCTGGAAGTTGCGGCCGAGAATTCCTCGACCCTGAAGGCGTTCGCGTTGCTGGAAACCCTGGTGGCCAACGGCCGGCCGATGACGCTGCCGGAGTTGATGCAGGTGACCGGCACGCCCAAGGCCTCACTCTACCGCACGCTGTCGCTGTTCGAAGAAGCCCGACTGGTCATCCGGGAGTCCAACGGCCGGGCCTACGCCGCCGGGCCGCGGCTTGCACGCTTCGGCCTGGAAATCCTTCGTCACGACTCGGTGGCGGGAATCAGGCGCACGATCCTGCGTCGGCTGGTCACGGAGGTGGGCGAAACCTGCAATCTCTCGATGCTCAGCAAGGGGGAACTCCTGTACCTGGACCGCATCGAGGCGGATTGGCCGCTGCGCCTGCATCTGCCGGTGGGCACCGCCCTGCCGGCGCACTGCAGCGCCAGCGGCAAGCTCCTGCTGGCCTTCAAGCCACCAGCCGAGCGCGCGCAACTGGTCGAGGCGTTGTCGCTGACCCGCTTCACCGATCGCACCATCTGTGACCGCCATCTGCTCGCCACTGAACTGGACCGGATCGCCGCCAACGGCTACGCGCTCGATAACGAGGAATTCGTGCTGGGCGTGGCCTGTGTCGCGGTGCCGGTGCGGGCCGCAGACGGTGACGTCGTCGCCGCCGTGGCGGTGCACGCGGCCACCGCCCGACTGCCCCTGGCGCGCGCCATCGAGTTCGTCCCGACCCTGACCGAAGCCGCGGCGGCAATCGCGCGCACATTTGCCTGAGCCGCCATTGAAACCGACCGACATGCTGAACAACCGACCGACATGCTGAAATTTCTCTCCAGCTCCCCGATCCACGATCCGCTGGCCTCGCCGCTGCCGGGCGCCACCACCCAGGTCAAGACGACCACCTGCTACATGTGCGCGTGCCGCTGCGGCATCCGCGTGCACCTGCGCGAGGGCCAGGTCCGCTACATCGACGGCAATCCCGCGCACCCGCTCAACAAGGGCATCATCTGCGCCAAGGGCTCCTCGGGGATCATGAAGCAGAATTCGCCGGCCCGACTGACGCAGCCGCTGCTGCGCAAGGCCGGTGCGGCGCGCGGCGCCGGCGAGTTCGAGCCGATTTCGTGGGAGCGCGCGTTCAGCATCATGACCGAGCGGCTCGCAAAGATCCGCTCCACCGACCCCAAGAAATTCGCCCTGTTCACCGGACGCGACCAGATGCAGGCCCTGACCGGCCTGTTCGCCAAGAATTACGGAACGCCCAACTACGCGGCCCACGGCGGCTTCTGCTCCGTCAACATGGCCGCTGGCATGATCTACACCATCGGCGGCAGCTTCTGGGAGTTCGGTGGCCCGGACCTGGAGCGGGCGAAGCTCTTCGTGATGATCGGCACCGCCGAGGACCATCACAGCAACCCGATGAAGATGGCGATCAGCAAGTTCAAGCGCCAGGGCGGCCGCTTCATCTCCATCAATCCGATCCGCACCGGCTATTCCGCGGTGGCCGACGAGTGGATCCCGATCCGTCCGGGCACCGACGGCGCCCTCTTCATGGCCCTGCTGCACGAGCTGATCCGCAGCGAGCTCATCGACCACGACTTCCTCAAGCGCTACACCAACGCACCGCAGCTGGTGGTGCTCGACGACAGCGAGCGGGATGGCTTGTTCGCCTTCGATCCGGCGGCCGGCCCCCCCGGCGACGGCCGCAATCCGCACAACAAGCTGGTCTGGGACCAACGGGCCCAGCGCGTGCGGCATGCCTATGAGCAGGACGCCGAGCCGGCCCTGGACGGGTACTACTCGCTCGAAGACGGCACCCGGGTGGCGCCGTCGTTCCAGCTGCTGAAGGAAAGGGTGCAGGAGACCACGCCGGACTGGGCCGCGCAGATCACCGGCATTCCCGCCGGGCGCATCCGCCGGCTTGCGCGGGAGCTGGGGGAAACCGCGCTGCATCACGCTTTCGAGCTCCCGATCCCGTGGACCGATGCCTGGGGTGCACAGCATCCGACCGTCACCGGCCGGCCGGTCGCATTCCACGCGATGCGCGGCCTTGCGGCCCACTCCAACGGCTTCCAGACCACCCGTGCCCTGGCCGTGCTGATGAGTGTGCTCGGCACGATCGACCGGCCGGGCGGCTTCCGGCACAAAGCGCCGTACCCACGGCACATCGTGCCGAACTACCGGACCATCTACAGCCCCGACCAGGTGCGTCCCGACACCCCCCTGCCGGCCGCCCCCCTCGGATTCCCGGCGCATCCCGAGGAACTCGCCGTGAACCCGGACGGCTCGCCGATCCGGATCGACAAGGCGTTCTCCTGGGAGCATCCGCTGTCGGCCCACGGCATGATGCACAACGTGATCACCAATGCGGTCAACGGTGACCCGTACCGGATCGACACGCTGATGATCTTCATGGCGAACATGGCCTGGAACTCGACCATGAACACCTCGGCGGTCCGGGAACTGCTCAACGCACGAGTAGCGCATGGCACTGCGGGAGCCGACGGCACGGACGGCGCGGACGGCGCCGAATACAAGATTCCCTTCCTGATCGTCTGCGATGCCTTCCAGTCCGAGATGGTGGCGTTCGCCGACCTGGTGCTCCCGGATACGACGTATCTGGAACGGCACGACGTGATGAGCATGCTGGACCGGCCGATTTCGGAGTTCGACGCTCCCAGCGATTCGGTCCGCGTTCCGGTGGTGGATCCGACCGGCAGCTGCAAGCCCTTCCAGGACGTCCTGATCGAGCTGGCCACCCGGCTGAAGCTGCCGACGTTCACTTCTGCCGAGGGTGAGCGCAAGTACAAGGACTACCAGGACTTCGTGATCAACTTCGAACACAAACCAGGGATCGGCTTTCTGATGGGTTGGCGCGGCAAGGACGGCACCTCGCACCTGAAAGGCGAACCCAATCCGAGGCAGTGGGAGATGTACGCCCAGAACAATTGCGTCTTCCACTACAAGCTGCCGGCCGAGATGCAGTACATGCGCAACTGGAACCGGGCCTATCTCGATTTCGGCATGGAGCACGGCTTCCGGCAGAAGAACGACGTGATCCAGCTCGCGCTCTATTCCGACACGCTTCAGTCCTTCCGGCTCGCGGCCCGCGGCAAGACCGGCGGTCGTCAGCCGCCCGAGCACCTGCGGGCGCGCATCGAGCGCTACTTCGACCCGCTGCCCTTCTGGTACCCCCCGCTGGAAGACGACGCAACCGACCTCGACCGGTTCCCGCTGCATGCGGTCACTCAGCGCCCGATGGCGATGTACCACTCCAGGGAATCGCAGAACGCCTGGCTGCGCCAGATCCACAGCCACAACTATCTCTTCGTCAATCCGAAGACGGCAAGCGCGGCCGGCGTGTCCGACGGCGGCTGGCTCTGGGTGGAGAGTCAGT
>JBBRJB010000347.1:0-4155 GCA_038220085.1 Burkholderiales bacterium | reverse complement strand
TGCCGGTGACCGGCTACGTGCTCGGCGCCGCCTGCTTCAGCATGCTGGCCGCGAACCTGATGCGCAAGCGCGGCCGGCGCTTCGGTTACTCGATCGGAGCCGTGCTCGCCGGCTGCGGGGCTTTGCTGGCGGCGTGGGCGGTGAGCATCGGCAGCCTCTGGCTGCTGGCGGCGGCAACCTTCTTCACCGGCATCTACAACGCTTTCGGCGCGAGCTACCGGTTCGCGGCCGCCGATGTCGCCGATGCCTATCGACCGGCCTTTCGGGCTCGCGCGATCTCGCTGGTCCTCGCCGGCGGGATCATCGGCGGGGTGGTCGGCCCGGAACTGTCCAAGGTCACCCGGGAGATGCTGCCGGCGATGTATGCCGGCTCCTATCTGGTTCTGGCGGGCTTTGCGATCCTGTCTCTGGCCCTGGCCCAGTGCCTGCGACTGCCCGCCAGCACAGGCGCGATTGCCCACGGGCCAGCCCGCCCGCTGCTGCAGATTCTGCGGCAGCCGGTCTGCTGGGTTGCCGTGCTGACTGCGGCCAGCGCCTACGGCATCATGAACCTGCTGATGGTGGCCACGCCGCTCGCCATGGCGTTCTGCACCCACCCTTACGCCGCGACGGCACTGGTGCTCGAGTGGCATGTGATCGGCATGTTCCTGCCGGGCCTGTTCACCGGCGCCCTGATCACACGCTTCGGGGTGCTGCCGGTGATCGTGGCCGGTTGCGTGCTGATGTTCGTCTGTATTGCCGTGGCGCTCAACGGCGTGACGGTCTCTCATTTCGTAGTGGCGCTCGCGCTCCTCGGGGTTGGCTGGAATTTCGCCTATACCGGCGCCACCACGCTGCTCACGTATGCGTACCGGCCGGCAGAGAAGATGCGTATCCAGGGATTCAACGACATGGTCGTGTTCGTGACGATGATCACCTCGTCGGCCTCATCCGGCATCCTGCTGAACAGCAATGGCTGGGCGGTGCTGAACTACCTGTCCCTTCCGTTCGTGCTGGCCGTGATGCTGGCGGTGACCTGGCTGGCCTCGCGCCGCGCGCTGATCGGCGTCGCCTCCTGAAGCGCCCCACCTAATCCCGGGCCCGGGGCTTGTGCCCTGGCCCGCACTGTCGTCCGGGCCCGCTGGTCCGTTCGAGATAACCGAACCACAAGGCAATTGCGTGTCATTTCAGAAAGTCGATCAACCCCATCCTCCCACGAACCCGCCGGCCGTGACTCTGCCGCCTGCCGCACACGCGCCGCAGCGCCGCCGCGCTGCCGGCGCCACCCTCATACTGCTGGCGGCGCTGGGGTTCGCGGCCTGCGGGGAGGCGGACCAGAAGTCGGTAGCGTCGTCTGCGCCTGCTCCCTCGATGCCCGCACCCGCGGCGCCGGCGTCTGATCCGGCGGCGCCGGCGCCGGCGCCGTCCGCCGCGACCGGCCTTCCGATCGCCGGCAAGTCCTGCAGTGTCTTCCCGCTCGCAGCCGGCGAGGCGGTCGAGGGCAGCGTCGCCGGCGGCGCCGGCAGTGACGACGGCCGGCGGCTGAGTTATTCGCAGGTCACCCCGCCACGGTCCGGCAGCCTGACCCTGAATCCGGTCAGCGGTGCCTTCACCTATACCCGCGCCAGCCCGAGTCGGGGCGACGTCGACAGTTTCGTGTATCGGGTCACCGACAAGTCGGGGCAAGCCACCGAGGCAACCGCGCAGATCATCTATGGGCGCCGGCGGATCATGACCCTGGGCGATTCAATCACCGACGGTGTCGAAAGCTACAACGCGCAGACCGGCAACCTGCCGGCCAAGCCCCTGCGGGTGGGTTATCGCAAGGCCTTGCGCGATCGGCTGCTGGCGGCCGGCTACGCCGTGGATTTCGTGGGCAGCCAAAGCGCTGGCGCCAGTGCCGGACTGGACGACCCGGCCAACGAAGGTTATTCCGGGGCTCGCCAGCGCGAACTGCGGGACGGTATCACCACCTGGCTCAACCGGAATCCGTCCGACGTGGTACTGCTGCACATTGGCACGAACGACGTCAATGCCGCGGCCGAAACCGACGTGTCGCCAATCGGCGAACTGCTTGCGAGGGTGGACACCTGGTCATCGAATCCGGCCAACCCGGCGGTCCAGTTGCAGCTTGCCACCATCATCGGTCAGCGATTCGGCGGCGCGTCTTACGTACCCGTCTTCAACAGGAATCTCAAGGGCATCTATCAGGCCGACTGGGCAGATTCCTCCGGCGCCCGTCCGCGCTTCGTCGTGCGGCTGCTCGACATGAACGCGAAACTCGATGTTGCCACCGACCTCTCGGATCCGGCAGCGGACTCAGTCGGACTGCATCCTAATCCCTCGGGGTACCGCAAGATGGCCGACACGTGGTTCGACGCCCTGGTGCAGGGCGGGGCGATTCACAAGTGCCCCTGACCCGCTGCGCCCGCGCCTTCCGACGCGAGGCCGAACAGCTCACGCCATAGGCCGCGGACCGTGCGGACTTCGTCCTGCACGAGATCGGGAGGCACCCGGGCGAACTGCGCGTCGTTGAGCCGCAGCGCGTGCTGCAGCTGGCGGTAGCGGCGGTAGGCGCTGCCCACGTCGTCCGCGGATTGCGGGTCGATCAGGCCCGCGCCGGCACACCGCCGCAGCAGCTCGATATTGCCCTTGTTGTCCAGTAGGTCGCTGTGGACCGCGCCCCAGGCCAGCACCAGGTACTGGACCATGAACTCGATGTCGACCATGCCGCCGGCATCGTGCTTCACGTCGAACAGATCGCTGCGGTTGGGATGGCCGTCATGCATCTTCCGGCGCATCGTCAGGATTTCGTCCGCCAGCGCGGCGCGGTCACGCGGCCGCGCCAGGACGGTCCGGCGGAAGTCCTCGAACCGTTCGCCGATGCCGGCGTCGCCCGCACAGGCGCGCGCCCGGGTCAGGGCCTGGTGCTCCCAGACCCAGGCCGACTCGGTCTGGTAGAGCGTGAACGCATTCAGGCTGGACACCGGCAGGCCGGCATCGCCATTGGGGCGCAACCGCAGGTCGGTTTCGAACAGCTGGCCGGCCGCGGTGCGGGTCGACATCCAGTTGGCGATGCGCTGGGACAATCGGGAATAGCGCTGCAGCGCATCTTCGTGGTCGTCCTCGTAGAGGAAGACCAGGTCCAGGTCGGACGCATAGCCCAGTTCCTTGCCACCGAGCTTGCCGTAGGCGACGATGGCAAAACGCGGCTCTTCGCGATGCCTGCGGGGCATCTGCGACCACACCAGACTGGTCGTGATCTCCAGTACCTGATCGGCGAGATCGCTCAGCTGGTCCCCCAGCGCCTCGACCGTCAGTTTGCCCTCCAGGTCCTGCGCGAGCAGCCGGAACACCGCCGCATGATGGGCCTCGCGCATGGCGTCCATCTGCCGCTCGACGTCGGGTGCATCGACGCCGGCGGGCGAGCCCTCCTGGCCCGCGGAGCCGGCCAGGGTGGTGGCGGCAAGCTGTTCGCGCAAGTCGCGGCCCCAGCGCTTGGAGTCGAAGGGCGCGAGCAACTGCCCGTCCAGCAGTTCATCCAGCACGATCGGATGCATCTGCAGGTAGTCGGCAGCCCATTTCGCCTGGGCGATGATCCGCAACAGGTGCTCGAAGGCCTTCGGGTACTCATCGAGCAGGGTCAGGTAGGCCGGCCGGCCCGCGGTGGCTTCGAGGAAGTCGCACAAGCGCCCGATCCAGGTCGCGACCTTGGGGTCGTCGGCGCCGGTCGGACCCAGCGACACCGACTTGACGATCAGCCGCTCGATGCGGTCGCGGGTGTCGCCGCTGGCCCGTCGATAGCGGGACGATTCGCGCAGCGCCGCGATCCGTCGGGCGCAGTCCTGGTCGAGAACGGCCTGATTCCCGTCGCCGGCTGCTTCGGTACCCACGACCGCCTCACCATTGCCGGAAATCGCGACCCGGGCCATGCCGCCCGCGACCAGTTCGGCTGCGCGGTTGGCCTCCCGCCTTGCCGGCGCCAGCAGCTTGTCGAACACGTCGATGACCGCTTCGCGCGCCTCATTCAACTGGGCGTCGAACTGGGCCGGGCTCAGGCCGAGCATCGCGGCGATGCCGGCTCGTTTGGCGGACGCCGCCGGCAGCCAGTGAGTCTGCTCGTCTTCAAGATACTGCAGCGCGTGCTCGGTGCGCCGCAGCAGCGTCCAGGCCTCG
>JBBRJB010000346.1:0-4176 GCA_038220085.1 Burkholderiales bacterium | reverse complement strand
CTAGGAGCCTCTCCTAGCGGCCCTCGCGCAAGTGCGCGCAGGCCGCACGCGCCCGCTGCATCATGAATCCGAGGTCGGACGCAATCGCGATGAAGGTGCAGCCGGCTTGAAGGTAGCGGTCGGCGATCGCCTCATCGGCCGCAAGTGCGCCGACGGCCTTGCCCGCCCGGCGGGCCGCCTCGATGACGCGGGCCGCATGCTCGAAGACCGTCGGGCTGGCGACCTGCCCCAACAGGCCCAGATCGGCGGAGAGATCGGCCGGGCCGATGAACAGGGCATCCACGCCGTCGACGCTGGCGATATCGAACGCCGCCTCGACGCCGCGCACGGTCTCGATCTGGGCAATCAGCCCGATCTCCGCGCCTGCTTTGCCGAGGTAGCCATCCACCGCGCCGTAGCGGCTGCCGCGATGCATGGCCGCGACGCCCCGTATGCCTTGTGGCGGGTAGCGCGTGGCGGCGACTGCCTGGCGCGCGTCCTGCACCGAGTGCATCATGGGGAACATCAGCGTCTGGGCCCCGACATCCAGGATCTTCTTGACCCCCACCGGGTCCGGCCCCGGAACCCGGACCACGGCCGAGCATTCGGGATTGCCGGCGATGGCCTGCAACTGACCTCGCGCGCCGGCGACATCCGCGGCCGAATGCTCCATGTCCACGACCAGGAAATCGAAGCCCGACCAGGACATCGCTTCCGCGCTGACCGGACTGTCCATCATCACCCACGAACCCACGGCCGGCCGGCCGGAGGACAGCGAGGCCTTGAATCGATTACGAGGCAGTTCCATCAGAATATCTCCGGTTCACCGACGCCACCGCGTCCGGTCAGGAAGTCGAAATCACACCCCTCGGGGGCCTGCGTGACGTGGGCCGCGTAGAGCGCGCCGTAGCCACGCACTGGAGGCTGCCGGCGAGGCTGGAGCACGGCGCGACGCCGGGCCAGTTCTGCCTCGTCGACTTGCAGGGTCAACTGCCGCTGTCGAAAGTCGAACTCGATCATATCGCCGTCGCGCACCAGGCCGAGCGGTCCGCCAGCGGCTGCTTCCGGCGCGACGTGAAGGATGCAGGCGCCGAAATGAGTGCCGCTCATCCGGGCATCGGAGATCCGCAGCATGTCGCGCACGCCGGTCGCCAGCAGTTTCTTCGGAATCGGCAGGTTGCCCCACTCGGGCATGCCCGGTGCGCCAAGCGGCCCGCCACCGCGCAACACGAGTACCGTTTCGGCCTCGACAGCCAGCCCCGGCTCATCGATGCGCGCCATCATGTCGGCCGGGCCATCGAACACCAGCGCAGGGCCGCGATGCGACAACAGGCGTGGATCGGCGGAGGTCGCCTTGATCAGCGCGCCGTCCGGGGCGAGATTGCCGCGGATGACGCTGAGCGCCGGCAGCGCCGATATCGGATCGTCCGGCCGGCGGATGACTTCCTCGCCGGATGCGGCCGCCGCCGCTGACGTATCCGCGATGTTCTCGCCGAGCGTTCGCCCGGTGACCGTCCGGCAGCTGGCGTCGATCAGGTCACCGAGGCTGCGCAGCAGGGCCGGCAGGCCGCCGGCCATCTGAAAATCCTGCATCAGGTGCCGCCCGGCGGGCATCAGGTCCAGCAGCAGCGGCACCCGGCGAGACAGGGATTCGAAATCATCGAGGGCCAGCGCCACTTCGACCCGTCGCGCCATGGCGATCAGGTGAATCGGCGCGTTGGTCGATCCGCCGCAGGCCAGCACCGTCGTGACCGCGTTCAGGAACGAGGCACGCGTCAGCAGTTGCGACGGCCGCAGGCCATCCCATGCGATCTCGACCGCCCGGCGACCGGCACGCATCACCATCCGCTCGTGATCGGCGTCCGCGGCGGGTGTCGTGGCGGCCCCCGGCAGGGACAGCCCCATAGCCTCGATCGCCAGGGTCATGGTCGACGCGGTGCCCATGGTGTTGCAGGTCCCGATGGTGCGCGTCATCTCGGTTTCCAGCGCGATCCACTGCGTGTCGCTGAGGTTGCCGGCGCGGTACTCGTCGTGGAACTTTCGGGTGTGCGTTCCCGCACCGACTTTCACGCCGCCCCGGTGGGCAGACATCATCGGGCCGGCCGGCGCGAACAGGCAGGGAATGTCGGCACTGCAGGCGCCCATCACCAACCCCGGCCCGGTCTTGTCGCAACCACCCAGCAGCAGCACGGCATCCAGGGGATGCGACCGGATCAGTTCCTCGGCCTCCATTGCCAGCAGGTTGCGGTAGAGCATGGTCGTCGGCTTGACCATCACCTCGCCGAGCGACAGCACCGGCAACTCGACCGGGAATCCCCCGGCCGCGATGATGCCGCGAGCTGCGGCCTGCGCACTGTCCCGCAGGTGCGCGTGACACGGGCTCAGCCCGCTCCAGGCGTTGAGGATGCCGACCACAGGCCTGCCCATGAACTCCTCACGGGCGAATCCGACCTGCTGCAGTCGCTGGCGATGGGCGAACGACCGCAGGTCGTTGCCCCCGAACCAGCGATGGCTGCGCAGCGAGGCCGGATCACGACTCATCGGGACTCATCGGGCCTCATTGGATCTGGGCGCCGGAAGCGACGATGATCGACTTCCAGCGCTCGTTCTCGCTTTTCACGAATGCCGTGAATTCCGCGGTGTCCCGCTCGCGCACCGGCGTGCCGGCCTTGGCAAAGGCCTCGCGTATGTCCGGGCGCGCGAGCGCCTTGGCCAGGGCCGCTGACAGTCGCGAGACGATTTCCGGCGGCAGACCGGCGGGCCCGACCAGGCCCTGCCATCCCGAGACTTCCATACCCGGGAAATTCTGCTCGCGGGCAGTCGGCAGATCCGGCATCAGCGCATCCCGCGTCGGGCTGGTGACCGCCAGCGCCTTGAGGTTGCCCCCCTGGATCTGCGGATACAGCACCGAGCCGACATCGATCATCAGATCAGTATTGCCGCCGATGAGGTCCGTGACCGCCGGCGCAGACCCCTTGTAGGGCACATGCGCCATCTTGATGCCGGCTTCCTTGTTGAGCAATTCGCCGTTCAGGTGGGTGATGGAGCCGTTGCCGCCCGACGCGAAATTGACCTTGCCGTCGTTCTTCTTCGCCCACTCGACGAACTGCGCGAGGTTGCTCGCCGGATGCTTGGCGGGCACTGCGGCCACGAAATAGGTCTCCAGGATCTGGCGGATCGGTTTCAGCTCGCGGATCGGGTCGTAGGGCGGCTTCTGCATCATGTTCGGAGCGAGCACCATCGGTCCGATGTTCCCCACGATCAGGGTATAGCCGTCCGGGGCAGCGCGCGCCACCTCGGTCATGGCGATGGTCCCGCCTGCCCCCGGCTTGTTCTCGACGATGATCTGCTGGCCCAACTCCTCCGACAGGTGCGGGGCAAGCTGGCGGGTGGTGAAGTCGAGCCCGCCGCCGGGCGGGAAACCGACCAGCATCCGGATCGGCTTGGACGGATAGGCCGTCTGCGCAGCGGCCCCTCCTGCGGCAAACGACGCAGCGACGACGGCCGCGGAGGCGATGACAGTCAGCAGTTTCATGAGGTCTCCTTTTGTTCGCTGCCGGTGCTGGCAGGAGCGTACTCGAAGCATGGTCGCGAACTTTTGGTAGCGCTACCAAATCGGTGCCGGCCCAGTATACTTGGCTCATGTCCAAGCGGTCAACGAGCAGTGCGCAAAGCGCCGCCGCGCCCCTGGCGCCCACCGTCATCGAAGCGCGGCCCGGCGGTCGCCGGCGCAGCGGGGCCGGCGTCACGCTGCGCGACGTCGCGACGCTCGCGGGCGTCGCGCCGATGACGGTTTCCCGCGTGCTGCGCGAACCGGCCAGCGTTTCCGGATCGCTGCGCGAAAAGGTCGACACCGCGGTGCGCTCGCTCGGCTACGTGCGCAACCGGGTCGCCGGCGGCCTGGCAGGCACTCGCACCGATGCCGTCGGGGTCGTCGTCCCATCGATGCACAACGCCTTCTTCTCCGACACCCTGGAGGCGCTCGCCGAGGTCATCGGCCGGCACGACATCTCGCTGCTGGTGTCGCACTCGGGATTCGACCTGGAACGCGAGGCGGACCTGGTGGAGAGCATGCTGAGTTGGCGGCCCCGGGCGCTCGTGCTCACCGGCGTGAAGCATGCCGAGCGGGTGCACCAGATGCTCGGTCGCGCCGGGGTGCCGGTGATCGAGATGTGGGAGTTCACCCGCCGACCCATC
>JBBRJB010000345.1:0-4180 GCA_038220085.1 Burkholderiales bacterium | reverse complement strand
GAGTGACAGGCGATCCCGCATCTTGGCCACCACCAGCGTCAGGACGAACAGCGCCGCCAGTTGGGTGGTGAACGCCTTGGTCGAGGCCACGCCGATCTCGGGTCCGGCGCGGGTGAGGAAGCGCAGCTTGCTCTGGCGGATCAGTGCCGATTCCGGCACATTGCAGATGGTCAGGGTGTCCTGAAGCCCATGAGCCTTGGCATGCTGCAGGGCGGCCAGCGTGTCGGCGGTTTCGCCCGACTGGGAAATGGTGATGACCAGGGTATCGGGCAGCGATACCGATTCACGATAACGGTATTCGCTTGCGATCTCCACGCTGACCGGAATGGCCGCGATGGATTCCAGCCAGTACTTGGCGACCACGCCGGAGTGATAACTGGTGCCGCAGGCCAGGATCAGGACCTGCTTCATCCGGCCGAAGATCTCCTGCGCCTGTGCACCGAAAAGCCCCGGTGACAGCGAACGCGCGTGCTGGACCATCTCGAGCGTGTTGGCGATGGCGCCGGGCTGCTCGAAGATCTCCTTCTGCATGTAATGATCGTAGTTGCCCAGCTCGACCGAGTCCGCCGACAGCTGGCTTTCCATGATCGGGCGCTCAACCGGCGTACCTTTCGCGTCGGCGATGCGATAGCCGTCGGCACGGATCTCGACGACGTCGCCTTCCTCCAGGTAGGTCACATACTTGGTGACTTGAAGCAGAGCGGAGGTATCCGATGCCAGGAAGTTCTCGCCGTTGCCGGTGCCGTCGACACCGACGCCGAGCAGCAGCGGCGAGCCGCGCCGGGAACCGACTACTACTTCGGGTTCGCGGCTGCTGATCACGGCCAGCGCATAGGCGCCATCGAGCTGATTCACCGCGCTGGTGACGGCTTCGAAGAGATCCATGCCCCCGCGCACGATCGAGTGCACCAGGTGGGCCACCACTTCGGTATCGGTCTGCGAATGGAATTCGTAGCCGAGATTGCGCAATCGGGTGCGCAGGGCGTCATGGTTTTCGATGATGCCGTTATGAACCACCGAGACGTCCAGGTCGCCCTGGCTGGAAATGTGCGGATGTGCATTGCCCTCGGTGACGCCCCCATGGGTCGCCCAGCGGGTGTGAGCGATACCGACGGAGGCCTCCGCGCCCGACTCCTTCGCCCGCGCCTCCAGTTCCGAGACCCGCCCGACCGCCCGGACCCGCGTCATCGATCCGTTCATGATCGCAATGCCCGCGGAGTCGTAGCCGCGGTACTCGAGCTTCTTGAGCCCGTCGATCAGGATCGGGACGATGTTTCGCCGCGCTACTGCACCCACGATTCCACACATGACTTTCTCGCATCCTTTCTCTTGGCCGCAGCGCCGGCGTGTCGTTCACCGCCGCCGCTGCGCGCCTGCTGATGAGTCGACTACCGTTTCTTCACCGGCCTCTGCCAGCCCGGCACTGTCAGCTGTCTTGCCCGGCTGACCGTCAGCGCATCCGGCGGCGCCTCGCGGGTGAGGGTGGTTCCTGCCCCGAGGGTGGCACCGCGCCGCACGGTCACCGGCGCCACCAGCTGGGTATCGCTGCCGATGAACACGTCGTCCTCGATGATGGTCTTATGCTTGTTGGCGCCGTCGTAATTGCAGGTGATCGTGCCCGCGCCGATGTTCACGCGTGCACCGATCTCCGCATCGCCGACGTAAGCCAGATGATTTGCCTTGGAGCCGGCGGCCATCCGGGCGTTCTTGAACTCGACGAAGTTGCCGACATGGCTGTCGGGGCCGAGGTCCGTGCCCGGCCGCAATCTCGCGAAAGGACCGACCCGGGCGTTCACGCCCACCATCGCGCCGTCCACATGGCTCATGGGGAGTATCTCGGCATCCGCACCGATGCTGGCATTACGAATCACGCAGTTTGCCCCGACCTTGACCCTGTCTCCCAGTGTCACCTTGCCCTCGAAGACGCAGCCGACGTCGATGCTGACATCGCGGCCGCACAGCAGGCTGCCGCGAATGTCGATGCGCGCGGGATCCGCCAGCGTGACACCGGCCTCGGTCAACAGCAGTGCCCGGTTGCGCTGGTGCTGACGCTCCAGTTCCGCAAGCTGGGTCTTGCTGTTGACCCCCAATGTCTCCCATAACGCCAGCGGATGGACCGCGTTGACGACCACTTGGTCGCGGACGGCGGCAGCGACCACGTCGGTCAGGTAGTACTCGCCCTGGGCGTTGTCGTTTCTCAGTTCCGAAAGCCAGGTCTTGAGCCGGGCCGTCGGCGCGATCAGGATGCCGGTATTGATCTCCTGCAATTGCAGAGTCTGCGGATCCGCATCCTTCTGTTCCACGATCTTCACGACCCGGCCGCCCTCGCGGACGATGCGACCGTAGCCGGTTGGATCGGGCATCACCTGCGTCAGCAGCGCGAGGTCGCCGGCGCCCGCTGCCTCTGCCAGCCGTTGCAGCGTGGCTCTGCCCACCAGCGGCACGTCGCCGTAAAGCACCAGGGTGGGCTGGCCGTCGTCCAGGAAAGGGACGGCCTGCGCCACCGCATGGCCGGTGCCGAGCTGCGGCGACTGCAGCGCCCACTGGATCGGCGGCTCGGTCCGGGCGAAGGCGGTGCGAACCTTTTCGCCGCCATGGCCGTAAACCACGACCAGTTTTGTGGGACTTAGACTGAGTGCCGCGTCGATGACGTGTCCGAGCAAGGGCTTGCCCGCCAGCGGGTGCAGCACTTTGGGCAGGTCGGAGTTCATCCGCTTGCCCATGCCTGCTGCGAGGATGACGATGTTCATGGCGTGATGATCACTGGGTGGTCACCGATGTCGTATCAAAGTCCCGATGGCGGGTGGGGCCGGTCGGGGGACGTGGCGATCGGAGCGGGTAGTCTGGAATGTCAGAGGTAGTCTGGACAGTCAGAGGCGTTGATTGGTGGGAAGACAATGATTGGGGCGATTCGAACATTCGGGCGGGGCCGGCAGCTTATCACGGGGCTTGGGTGCGGTGCGGTGAGGATCTTCTCGCTGCTGGTATTCACCCTCTTGCTCGCCTCTTGTACAGCCGTCAAGCTCGGCTACGAGAATCTGCCCAGGTTGATCCAGTGGCAGGCAGACCGGTACTTGTCTCTCGATTCCGCCCAGGCGGACCTGGTCAACCGGCACGCCCGGTCGCTGCAGCAGTGGCACCGTCGGAACCTGTTGCCAGTTTATGCCGATTTCCTGCGCGGGGTAGAGGAAGAAATACGCAATCCGGTCACCGCCAGTCAGGTCGCCGAATGGCGTCGGACGGTTGTCGAGGCCTGGGTGCCGATTGCGGATCGGCTGGCGCCGGCGGTTGCGGAACTGGCGCTGACGCTGCGGCCGGAGCAGATCGCGCATCTGCGCGAGGTCATCGCCAAGACCAACGACAAGGCGGCGCGCGAGTATCGCCCGGCGGACCCGGCCAAACGGCAGGAAGCCCGCTTCAAGCGCCTGGTCAGCCGGACCGAGTCGTTCCTGGGCGATCCCGTCGAGGCACAGAGGCAGGTGATGCGACAATCGGCCGCGAGCATGACGGCGACGGAAGATGTGTGGTGGCAGGCCCGACTGGCGCGGCAGGCGGTGATCGTCGACCTGCTGGACGACTTGTCGACGAACAAGCCGGAGATCGGCGAAGCCACCCGCCGCACGCGCCTCGTGCTAGCCGGGTTGTTCAGCGACCAGGGCCTGCTACAGTCGGCGGCCACGGCAGGCGACGAACTGACTGTAAAGCTGCTGGCGCTGTCGACCCCGGAGCAGCGCCAGCGGGCCATCACCCGGCTGGGCGAGTACCGGCAGGACTTCCGGTTGCTGGCGGCGCGCTGATTGCCGGCGCCGTGGCGGCCGCGTCGACGATCTCGGGGTGTCCGGGTCCGCCCACCACGGTGGGCAGCAGCGATCCGATCACCATCGCCAGTATTGCGAAGCCAAGCCCGACGAACTGAGGCGGCATCAGCGCCTCGGGGGCAAGGAACTCCGCCGCCGTCCAACCCAACAGCCCGAAGACGATCGACAGCAGCGCACCCTGGGGGGTGGCCCCCTTCCAGAACATGCCGAAAACCAGGGGCGTGAATGCCGCCACCAGGGTCACCTTGTAGGCGTTCTGCACCATCTGGTACATCGACGCTTCGCTCAGCAGGGCGAAGGTGGTCACGGCAATGGTGAACAGCACCAGGATCACCCGCAGCAGACGCAGGGAATGACGGTCG
>JBBRJB010000344.1:0-4185 GCA_038220085.1 Burkholderiales bacterium | reverse complement strand
TTCCTTCACCAGTTGGTCGATCACCTCTGCCGCGGGCATGATCGAATCGACGAGGCCTGCCGATTGGCCTGCCTCGACCTTCCCCCAGTCGACGTCGCCGTCCAGTGCGGCCATCTTGAGCGTGCTGCGCTCTATCAACTCAGCGCGAGTGGACGGGTCCAGACCCTCCCGTTCGGCTTCCTCGAGTCTGGCTGACAATCGATTTCGGACGATCCGGACCGGAAGCCTGCCGCGCCCGACCAGCGTCGTACCGTCGACGTCGGCCGCCAGAACGGCATCCTTGTAGGCCTGGTGCAATCGGGATTCCGGCGTCAGCAGGAAGCGGGTGCCGAGTTGGACGGCATCCGCACCGAGCGCCAGGAGTGCAACGATCCCTGCTCCGTCGGCCACGCCGCCGCCCGCTACGATGGGAATGTCGATCGAGCGGGCAATACGGCGCACGATGACCAGCGTGCCGACCTCAGCTGGCGGCGGGTGCCCACCCGCTTCTGTACCCACGACGACCAGCCCGTCCACTCCCGCCGAAGCGGCCTTCGTCGCATGGGCCACGGAGGCGACTACATGAAGCCACTTGCAGCCATAGGCGTGGAACCTGGCCAGGTGTGGTTTCGGGCCGCCCTGCGAGGCGATGACGACCGGCACCCGCTCCGCCTCCAGGAGATCCAGCACGTCTGCACTTCCCGGCCGGTACAGGGGAACGTTCACCGCGAACGGGTTCGAAGTCGCTGCCTTGACCTCACGGATCGCGGCCTGAAGATCCGGCAGGCGCATCGGGCCGGCCGCAATCACACCGAGGCCGCCGGCGTTGGATACCGCGATCGGCAGCGTCGACCCCGAAGACGCCCAGCTCATGCCCGCCTGAATGATGGGATGCCGGATGCCGAGCATGCGGGTGATTCGGGTCGTGATTGTCATTGGTTCAGTGCTGCGCGGCCTTCAGTTTCAGCACCGCATGAATGGTGCGCACCCTGGGCATCGCGAGGCCGACCTTGTCGGCAAGTTCCACCACGGCGCCGATGATGGCGTTGAATTCGATCGGCTTGCCTGCCTCGGTATCCTGCAGCATTGAACTCTTGATGCGACCGAGCTTGCGGGTCGCAGCGATCCGCTGCTCGATATCGACGTCAATCGCGAGGCCGAGCGCCCGCCCCAGCTCTAGCGCCTCCGTCATCATGTCGACGACCAACCGATGCGTGTCGGCGTCGTCGATCAGCCGATCGGTGGTGCAACCCGCCAGCGTTCCGACGGTGTTGAAGCAGAGATTGCCCATCAGCTTCGACCAGACCGCCATGCGGATGTCTGTCGCCGCCTCGCATCGGATGCCGGCGTCACGAACTGCGCTGGCGAGCCGTGCCACGCGGTCCGGCCCGCTTCCTGAAGAGGAGTATCCGCTCGCGGGCGCTTGCGCGGCCGTGGGACCGTGGACAATCTCGCCCAGGGAAACAAGCCCGCCGCTGGCGTGGTCGATAACGCCAGGTTCGACGATGGAGGCGGAAGCGTTGACAACCCCGCCGATCACTTGTGATTGATGTAGGGCGCTCGCAATCGTTCCGTCGGGATCGACCGCGTCGATGCGGTGGCCGGTGTACGGCCCGGGGAGCCCGTAGAAGAACCACCAGGGAACTCCGTTGGACAGGCTGACGATGGTCGTTGCCGACCCGATCATCGGCGCGACTGACGGGGCGGTTTCAGCGAGGGTGGTCTGCTTGACCGTCAGCAACAGGTAATCCTGTACTCCGAGGTCCCCCGGTCGATCGCTGGCGCGTAGTGCCTTTTCGATCGTCCGACCGCCTGTGTGCACCCGCAGACCACGTTCGCGAATGCGATCGAGATGGCGTCCCCGGGCTACCAGCGAGACAGCATGACCGGCTTCGGCAAGGCACGCGCCAAGCCAGCCTCCGATCGCACCCGCACCGATTATTCCGATGCGAAGGTGGGTACTGTTTCCTGAAGGGGCGCTCATCGGTTCACCGACGATAGGATGCATCTTCGGCATCAAGCATGCGCAGCATCGCGTCCCAATAACGCACATTCGCATCGCGACCAGGGCGATGGAACTGGCGGGCGGCACGCTCGCAGACTTCGGCCGACGGCAGGACGAGTGGCTGGCCGCAGCTCATGGCGGCCACCTGTGACCGACATGATGATTCCAGGAAGTACATGAGCTGGAAGGCAGCCGGGATGGAATCGCCGGCCGTCAGCAGTCCGTGGTTCCGCAGGATCAAAGCATTGTGCGAGCCGAGATTGGCGGCAAGACGTACGCGCTCGGACTCGTCGAGCGCGACTCCCTCGTAGTCGTGATAGCCGATCCGCTCGTGGAACCACATCGCCTGCTGACTGTGCGGCAGAAGGCCTTGGGGCATGGCGGAAACCGCGACGCCCGCCTCTGAATGGGTGTGGATGACACAGAATGCGTCGTGACGCGCGGCATGCACGGCACTATGGACGACGAAGCCTGCCTGATTGATTCCCCAGCCGATGGGGTCGTCGAGGATACGGCCATTCAGATCGATCTTGATGAGGTTTGACGCGCAAACCTCGGGATACCGGAGACCGTATGCATTCAGCAGGAAGCAATCCTGCTCGCCCGGAACACGCGCGGAGACATGGTTGTAGATGAGATCGATCCAACCGTAGTGCGCGATGAGGCGGTAGCAAGCGGCAAGTTCGACGCGTGTCCGCCATTCGAGCTCGCTGCATCTCGCCTTGACGTCGGTTTGAAATCCGGTACGTGGTTCAGGCACCCTCTGCTCCTGTTCCTGTCGCTGCGGCCATGGTGGTCGTCGGCTTGGCCGCCGACCTTGTCGGCGTTGAAGATTTTCTTCTCCTTCCCATGGGCATCTGAATGTTTCGCGCCTTCTCGGCTGCGAGCAACGCGAACGCATGGTCAGTCAGATTTCCCAGAGCGACAGAGATCGTTCGCCGCTCTGCCGGTGTCAGCACCGACAACGCGAGGTCGTTTCTGGCGATCGCCTTTCGGAAGACCTTCCGGTAAAGTGTCTTTCCCTCGGTTGTCAAGCCAAGTCGCACACCTCGGCCGTCGGCCTCGTCGGTCGATCGGGTTACCAGCCCGCGTTCGATCAGCGCGGAAGCACTCCTGCTCGCAAGGCTCTTATCGATATTCGTCTCTCGCGCAAGCTGGTTTAGCGACAGCGGCGAGAAGGCGCCCAGCATTGCGAGCATGCGCCAGTCCCGCATGCCGAGGCCGTACTGGCGGTCATTGATGAGCTCGGCCAACCGGCTATGGGTGCTCGCCAGTCGATTCAGGCGAAACGTAAAGAGCCCGGTGAGATTGGCAGGGGTCGGATCGGTCACTCGGGGCGGATTCGGTAGGGTTCTGTCTGCTGAGGAATGGTCTGCTGAGGAATGGGCTGACGCGGCGGCTTCTGCAGCACAAAACGCCGATCAGCATGGCCGCGATTTGCCCAATAGTTGTAAAAGTAAACCAAATCGTTGCTGTGTGCAACTACTTGAGTTCCCGCGATCGGGCCCCCTTCGTCACGCTGGCTGCCCGGTCACCCCATCGCGCCGCGGATCTGAGAAGCAGCCTGGCGCAGCGGCAGCAGGAACTGCTCGCAGGCGGTTGCCTCGGTGAAGAGACCGGACGGCAGGCTGACGTTGATCGCGGCAACGGTGACGCCGGCAGCGTCGCGGATCGGTGTTGCGACGCCGCAGATCGAGTCGTCCAGTTCCCGGTCGACCCAGGCATAGCCCTGGACGTCAGCCTGGCTGATCCGCGCCGCCAGTTCATCGAGGTCGGTTATCGTGCTGCTGGTCAGCCGCCTTATCCTGACGCCTGCCAGATACGACTCCAGTTCGTCGGGGTGTAACCCGGCCAGGAGAATCCGGCCCATCGAGACCGCATGGGCCGGCAGTCGACTGCCGGGTACCGGGCTCATCGTCAGAATCCGGCGGGCGTGCAGGCGGGCGATGTAGACGATGTCGTCGCCGTCGAGCACCGAGATCGCGCACGACTGGCCGACCGAGGCGCAAAGCCCTTCGAGCGTGAGTTGCGCATGGCGCCAGTACGGCAGCGTGTAGAGGTAGGACATCCCGAGCCGCAGCACTTTCGGCGTGAGCCAGTAGCGTTTGTCATCGGTGCGCACGAAGTCCAGTTCGGCCAGGGTCATGAGGAATCGCCGGACGGCGGTGCGCGGCAATCGGGCGGCCTCCGCGACTTCGGTC
>JBBRJB010000343.1:0-4188 GCA_038220085.1 Burkholderiales bacterium | reverse complement strand
CGCCTACTCGCTGGACGCGGACGGCAAGGGCGTCACCCTGAGGATCTTCGTGAATTCGCCCTATGAACAGTATGTCGGCGCCAATACGCGCTTCTGGCACGCGAGCGGCTTCGACGTCCAGGTCAATGCCGGTGGCGTGCGGCTGCGCACCCAGTCGCTGGCCACGGTGATTCTGGGCGGCATTGCCTTCCAGTCGCCGGACGGCAAGCGGGGCCCGGAGGCGCCGGAAAATACTTCCTTCGGGCTGGGGGCGGATCAGGGCACCGCACTTGCCTCGGACGACGGACCGCCCGAGGTGATCCTGATGCACTTCAACCAGTCGCTTCGGGGCCTCGCCCCCGGTGCCCCGGTGGATTTCCGGGGAGTAGCACTCGGCCAGGTCAAGTCGATCGGCATCGAATTCGATCGCAAGGAGGGTGAATTCCGGATGCCGGTACTGGTGGAGGTGTATCCGCAGCGGCTGCAGCGCGGCGCCGAAAATTCGGAATCGTCGGAGTCGCGCCGTCAGCGGATGAAGCAGCTGATCGAGCGCGGCTTGCGCGCGCAGCTCCGGCTGGGCAACCTGCTGACCGGTCAACTCTACGTCGCACTGGATTTTTTCCCCAATGCCCCTTCACAGGAGCCGAAACCCGCGGGCAACCAGCTGGAAGTTCCCACCGTGCCCAACAGCCTGGACGAACTGCAGTCGCAGATCGGCGAGATCGCCGTCAAGCTGAACAAAGTGCCCTATGAACAGATCGGCAAGGATCTGCAGCAGAGCCTGAGCAGCCTCGATCGCACCCTCGTCAGCGCCGAGCAGCTGGTTAAGAGGCTGCGCAACGACGTCTCGCCCGAGATCACGGCGGCCATGAAGGATGTCCGGCAGACGCTGGCGGCGGCCGGCAAGACCCTGGACGTAACCAGCAAGACGATGAAGTCCGCGGAGCGGGCGATTGCCGACGATGCCCCCCTGCAGCAGGACCTGCGTCAGGCGCTCCGGGAAATATCCCGCGCCGCCGGATCCCTGCGCGTCCTGACCGACTACCTGGAGCAGCATCCGGAGTCCCTGCTCCGTGGCAAACCGAGGAGCTCGAATTGAAGCTTTCGCGCACGAGACCAGCCGCCTGCGGGTCCTTGCTGGCCGGCATCTGCGTCCTGCTGGTACTCGCAGCCTGCGCCGCGGCACCGGTACGCTTCTATACGCTGGCCGGTGCGGCGCCACTTCCTGCGCCCCGGCAGACTGCACCGGCGCCCGGCAGCGCGTCGCGGGTGCAGTTCGAGCTGGCGCCGGTGGGCGTGCCCGAGCGGCTTGCGCGGCCGCAGATGGTCGTGCGTAGCGATGCGGATTCCTCCAGCGCGCGCGTCAGCGTACTGGAGCAGCAGCGCTGGTCGTCGCCCTTCGACCGGGAACTGCGTGACTCATTCGGCCTCGCACTGGCGGCAAGCCTGGGCGCCAACGACGTCAGCCGCGGCGGCCAGTTGCCGGGCCAGCCGGTGTACCGGATCGCCATCCAGATGCAGCAGTTCGATGCCGCGCTGGACCAGCAGGTGCAGGCGAGTTTCGGCTGGACGATCACCCGGTCGGACAACAACGACATCGCCATCTGCCAGGCCGTCGCCACCCAACCGGTCGGGGCGGGCATGGAGGAACTGGTGCACGGCATTCATCGGCTGGTGGTACAAACGGCGGACCGGATCGCCTCCCAGATCGATGCCCTGCAGGGCGGTCGCGTGCCCACCTGCGACCGGCCTGCTTCAAGCTGACCGGTTGTCTTCCTGCTCCTGCAGGCGCCGCCACAGGACCTTCCCGGCACCCGACTTGGGCAGCGACTCGACGAACTCGACGATGCGAGGGCGCTTGTAGGCGGCCATCTGCCGCTGCGCCCAGTCGATGATGTCCTGCTCGCTCACCTGTCCTTCGCGCCCCGGCGCCAGCACGATCAGCGCCTTGACCGTCTCCCCGCGGCGCGGATCGCGGGCCCCGATGACACAGGCCTCCAGGATGTCCGGGTTCCGGTACATCATCGCCTCCACCTCTGCGGGCCAGACCTTGAACCCGGATGCATTGATCATCCGCTTGAGCCGATCGACCATGAAGAAGTAGCCGTCCTCGTCGATGCGTGCGAGATCCCCGGTTCTGAGGAATCGTCGGCCGTCGACCTCGACAAAGGCGTCGGCATCCGCGCCGGGATTGTTCCAGTAGCCGCGCATGACCTGCGGGCCGTGCACGATGATTTCGCCGACCCCGCCGGCCGGCAACTCCTGCAGGCTCTGCGGGTCCACGACGCGGGCGTCGACATCGAACATCGGTATGCCCAGGCACTGCAGCTTGGGCCGGTGAGGCGGATTGAGATGGGTCGCAGCGATCGTCTCGGACATGCCGTAGCCCTCGACGTAGTCCAGGCCGGTCAGACGCTTGAGCTTCTGCGCTACCGCGGCCGGCATCGCCGCACCACCGCCACGCACAACCTGCAGGCTGGAGATGTCGTGGTCCGCCAGGTCCGGGTTGGACAGGAAATCGATCATCATCGTGGAGATCGACTGCCAGACGGTCACCCGATAACGCTGCATCATCAGCAGGGCGGCGTCGCGATCCCAGCGCGGCAGCAGAACGACCGCCGCCCCCGCAAACAAGGGCCCGTTCATGCCACTGGTCATGCCTGTGACGTGGAAGTACGGCAGCACCGAGAGATAGATGTCGTCCTGGGTCCGCCCGAACCATTGGACGCCCCCGACCAGCGTGCTCATCACGCTGCGATGGGTATGCTGACAACCTTTTGGCGCGCCGGTCGTGCCTGACGTGTAGGGGATGACGCACAGGTCTTCAGGGCCGGCGCTGAGGGGACCTGGCTGCCGCTTCAGCCGACCGACTTCCTCCCACGCGACCACCCCCGCCACACGATCGGATGCGGACACCGGTTCACGCGGGGCCCGCACGAACGCGGGAACCGCCAGATCGGTGGGTTCGCGCAGGTAATCGCTGTAGGTCGCCAGGATCACCTGGCGCAGGCCCTGGGGCGCCAGCAGCGGTCTGACCTCCGGAAGCAGTTCCTGGGAAACGAATGCGACCTGGGCGCCGCTGTCGCTGGCGCAGTGGGCGACTTCCGCGGTGCGGTTCATCGGGTTCACCGGCACCACGACAGCGTTTGCACGGAGGATGCCGTAGAACGCAAGCATCCACTGCGGACTGTTCTGCATGCAGATCAGCACCCGATCGCCCGCCTTCACGCCGCAATCCCGCTGCAGGTAACCGGCGATCTCGTCGGCCTGGCGCCGAAACGCCGAGAACGTCAGCCGTGTATCGTAGTAGACGACGAAGGCCTTGTCGGGATAGCGCGCCGCGGAGACTTCGAGGTTGAAGTAGACGTTCGTCTGCGGCAGCGTCAGGTGCCGCGACAGTCCGGTCGGCCAGTAGGCCTCGTGCAGGTTCGACATGCGGGCCTTGGCTGTTCCTGAGAGGCGCCTCTTTGAGGCTCAGCGAGCAGCACTTTAGGAAGTAGCGGGACAGTCGCAGCCACAGCGGTCGCCGGGCGGGCGTCGAGGTCTTTCGTGGCGGAGCGTGAACTTTCAATGAGGCGGGCGAATCGGTAGCCAGCGTCGATGATAGACCAAGGGGCGTGGCCAAGGCCCGGACCTCGCCCGCGACCGCTGCTCAGGCCGGCTGCGCGTGACGACGCAGAAACGCGCCGAGGGGATCAACGACATATCGCTTCTCTCTGATTATAAAGATGGCTAAGATGCCACCTGGCCTACTCGAATTCACTCTGCAATGACCGGTCAGCATCCCTTGCCTCCCCCCCGTGCCTGGCACGCCGATGAACTGCGCCAGGACCACTCCTGGATTCAGCATTTGTCGGCGGACGAAATCGCTGGCTTCGACATTGCCCTGGCGCACGCCAGGATGACCGCCAAGGAATGGCTGGACATGACGGAGGCCGATTTTCCGTTGAACGACGCTGCGCTGGCAGCGGTGCACCGAGCATTCGCCAGTACCCAGACGGGCTTCGGCGTCTGCCTGCTCAAGGGCTTTCCGGTGGGGCGTTGGAGCGTGGACGATTCCCGCCTGGTTCATTGGGGTGTCGGCCTGCACGTCGGTGTCGCGCGGCCACAGAACCGCGCCAGCCAGGTCATGAATGACGTTCGCGATGAAGGCGGCAACTACAAGGTCAAGGGCGGACGCGGCTACAACACCAACGCCGGACTGGATTT
>JBBRJB010000342.1:0-4202 GCA_038220085.1 Burkholderiales bacterium | reverse complement strand
GACCCGATGGGCCGCGCGAATGCCGCTGCAGCCGCCGGAGAACAGCGCGGCGGCTGCGACGTTGTCACGCACGCTCAGTTCCGGAAACGGCTGCACGACCTGAAAGGTCCGGGCGAGCCCGACCCGGGCCGTCTGGAACGGCCGGGAGCGGGTGATGTCTTTTCCTTCGAACAGCACGCGTCCCGCCGATGCCCGGTGGACCCCGGTGACGACATTGACCAGCGTCGTCTTGCCGGCTCCGTTCGGACCGATCAGCCCGAGCACTTCACCGGGGTTGATCGACAGGGTCACGTCCTGCAGCGCATTCAGTCCGCCGAAGCGCCGTGACAGTCCCTCGAGTTGCATCAGGCTGGCCACGGTCAGCTACCGGCGCGCGTTGGTCGCAGGCCGGCGAGCAGGCGTCCGATCGAGACCAGTCCATGCGGCAGGAACAGCAGCAGCACGACCACCAGCAGGCCGAGCATGCCGGAGTGGACCTGCAGGAAGTTGCGCCAGACCAGTTCTTCGATGCCGAGGAAGACGAAGGCGCCGATCACTGCACCGCCTGTCGAGCCGAGGCCGCCGAGCAAGGCCATCACGATCGGTTTGACCGAGTAGAGGATGTCGTAGACATCGGGGGGTTCGATATAGTGGACCCAGCCGGCGTATAGCGTGCCTGCCATCGCGACGAAGACGCCCGACAGCGCGAACGCCAGACACTTGTACAGCGTGGCGTTGACGCCGATCATGTCGGCCGCCGATTCGTTCTGGCGAATGCAGGCGAGGCCGAAGCCGAGGCGGGATCGCTCTACCAGGACCACCACCACCAGCGTCACGAGCAATAGCGCCCACATCGCGATGAAGAAGTAGGACGCCTCGGCGGTGATGCCGGCCATTCCTGCGGCGAGCCCGGTGTCCAGCGGGATGTTGAGACCCATCCCTCCACCGGTCAGGTCGGTTGCGGTGTTCGTCAACTCACGCAGTACCTCGGCGACGGCGAGACTGGCACTCGCGAAATAGTGGCCGCGCAGCCTCAGCAGTACGGCACCGAGCAGCATCGCGCCGCCGAAGGCGACCGCGCCGGCGGTGGCGGCCGCGAGCGGCAATGAGTGGCCCTGGGCTAGCATGATGCCGCCGGCATAGGCTCCGAGCCCGAAGAAGGCGGCCGTCGCGAATGACGGGTAGCCGGCGAGGCCGCCGATCACATGCCACGAGACGGCCATTACCGCGTACATGCAGGCGAAGGTGCCGAGCCGCAGCGTGTAGGGTTCACCGACCAGCGGCAGGGCGCCGAGCAGGATGATGGCCGCAAACAGCAGCCCGTCGCGACGGCGTTTCATTCGAAGCCCCGCTTGCCCAGCAGACCTTGCGGGCGCAGTATCAGAAATACGATCAGCAGAGAGAACGACAGCGTGACCGCGTGCTCGGGCCCGAACGCCATGGCGCCGAAGCTTTCGACCAGCCCGAGCAGCAGACCGCCGAGTACCGCGCCGGGAACGCTGCCGAGGCCGCCGAGCACGCAGACGACAAAGGCCTTGCCGAGATACGCAGTCGACGACAGCGGCGAGATCGGAAAGATCAATGCGAGCAGAACGCCGGCGCAACCGGCCATCGCGGCGCCCAGGCCGAACGCCGCGGCATTGATCGCCTTGACGTCGACACCCATCAGCCGGGCCGCATCACGGTCGAGTCGGACGGCGATGATGGCGCGGCCGACCCTCGACTTGCGCAGGATCAGATAGAGCGCGCCGGTCAGTACCAGCGCGAACACCATCGCGAGGATCCGGTCGATCGGCAGCACCACCGAGCCCATCGCGACCGTGCCGAGCGGCGGGTCGAGAATCAGTACGCGGTAGTCGGCGCGAAACGCGAGGATCATCGCGTTGTTGAGGATCAGGTCCAACCCGAAGGTCAGCGTCAGCGTCACCAGCACCGGTGCCGCGATGACCCGGTTCAGGATACCGCGCTGGATCAGGTAGCCGACGCCGTAAAACAGCGGGGCGGCGATGCCGAGCGCGATCCAGGGGCTGATGCCGACGGAGTTGTAGGCGCCCCAGGCAAGATAGGACCCGAGCACGATGAATGTTCCGTGCATCAGGTTGATCACGTTCAGCACGCCCCAGACCAGCGAGAAGCCCGCTGCGATGCAGGCATACAGGCAGCCCAGCACGACACCGTTCAGCAGTATTTGAAGGGTATACATGAATGCCGTGCGGCGCCTCGCTGTGCGGGTCCCGGTATTACTTGACGCCGATCTTGAACTCGCCCTGCTTGATCGCCTCTGGGAACACGACCACTGTCTTGCCGCCCTGGATCTGGAACACCGGCGGCTCGAGCGAATTGATCTGTCCGTTCTTGCCGAACTTGACCGGTCCCCAGAACGTCGTCACATCGGTCGCTGCGAGGGCGTCACGGACCTTCGCCTTGTCGAGCGTACCGGCGTTCTCGATCGCCATCTGGAACAGCACGCCCGAGACCGACGCCGACGCCTGCGCGTAGTCGGGGACCGACTTGTACTTCTCGCTGAAGAGTTTCACGTAATTGTCGGCGGTGCCGAAGATGTCGGTGCCCTTGTACTTGGTGGCCGGATGCCACCAGGCGGCACTGCTTACGTTTTCTGAACCGGCGCCGGTCGCGTCGATAAACTCTTGGTAGGCCGGTCCGGCGATCATCGTGATGACCGGTGCCTCGATCCGCTGGTCGGCCATCTGCTTCTTGAGCAGGATCAGGTCATTGATGTAGCCGGTTGCGAAGATCCAGTCCGGCTTGGCTGCCTTGATCTGGGCGAGCGCCGACGAATGGTCCATCGTGTTGATCGCGTACTTCTCAAACAGGACCACTTCGAGGCCGCGCGCCTTGGACGACTGCTCCATCTCCTGCGCGATCGCGAGCGGGAACAGGTCATTGCGTGCCAGGATCGCGACGCGTTTTACGTCAGGGGCCCTTTTCGTGACGATGTCGGTCATTGGGTTGGTCAGCGTGTCGTTCGGCGTGAAGGTGCCGAACAGGTACTTGTAGCCCTGGTCATAGACTTGCGACGACGACGCGGTCGATGCGATCGTCGGCACGCCGTAGCGCTCGGAGACGGTGCTGGCGGCCTTGGCCGCACCGGAACCGAAAGGCGAGAACAGGAAGTCGACCTTCTCCTGCGAAATCAGCTTCTCGGCCGCCTGAACGGCGCGCGGAGTGTTTGATTGATAGTCGGTGTAGACCATCTCGACCTTCATCTTCTTGTCGCCGACCTTGATGCCACCGGCCTGGTTCACGGTTTCGGCCCAGAGGTCGTAGCCCTGCTGCTGTTTCAGTGCTTCAGGCGCCAGCGCGCCGGTCAGCGGCAGAGGGGCGCCGAAGCGGATCGTCTCCTGGGCCTGGGCCTGGGAACCGAACAGCGCCGGCGCCATGGCGATGACCGCAGACATTGCCAGCCATGCCAGCGGCCGGGATGAGCGCGATTGAAAAGAAGCCTTGTCTGACATGGGACGCTCCGATGTGATGAGGACCGTTTCAGTCTATCGGCGTCGATGGTTCTGGTGAATAACTGTTTTGAGACGATAGCGTTCCGTTTTCAAGAACACTCGGGGGCCCGGTTGCGCGCCGACATTTGTTTCCTCAGCATCGTAATGACGCTTTCGGTCGCGGCCGAACGCTTTCGGGATGCGCTGGCGACCAGGGTGACGCGGGTGTTGCGCAGCAGCGAATCCTCGAGCGGAATCGCGATCAATCGGCGTTCGGCGACCTCAGCGCGAACCGTGTCCATCGGCAGAAAGGTCAGGCAGGTATCGCGCAAGGCGAGCCGCCAAGCGAACGCGAGCGCATTTGTCTCGACCATGATGCGCAGATCGAACCGTCCCTGGGCGCTGACCCGGTCGATCAGCTGGCGGATGCCGAACGACCGGTTCGGAAGCACGACCCGGTAGGACTGGAGGTCAGCGAGCCGGCAACTGGCCCGGCTGGCGAGCGGGTGGCCGGGGCCGACGATTGCACAGAGGGGCTGAGGCATCCGGGCAAGTTCGAGCAGATCGCTGCGCGGCGACTGGCCGAACACGATGCCGAGATCGACACGGTGCTCGGCGACCGCTTCTGCGACGGCGGTCGAACCCAGCGCGGAAACCGTCAGCGTGATGCCGTCGTGCCGGGCCGAGTAGGACTCGACGAAATCCGGCAGCAGACCGGAAAGCAAACCTTCGACGCAGGCGATGTCGACATGGCCGCGACGCAGATCC
>JBBRJB010000341.1:0-4219 GCA_038220085.1 Burkholderiales bacterium | reverse complement strand
AGGGTTGCGTCAGTTTCAGGCATCTGTCACAGCGCTCTCCGGAGCGTATCCTGCCTGCGTCCTGGGGCGAGTGGGATCGCCCGGCGCGCAGCAAGCGCGGTCCCCCGGCGCGTAGCAAGCGCGGTCCCCCCATCGTGAGGCGCTATCCGGTGGGCCTGCAGGTCCACGCGATCGACCGCCCGGGCCTGTTGCGCGACATGACCGAAGTCCTCGCCCGCGAACGCGTCAACGTGCTGTCGGTCCGCAGCAATACCCGCGGCGACCTGGCACGATTCAACTTCATCGTCGAGGTAGCGAGTACTACCGCGCTCGAACGGGTGCTTTCGATTCTGCGGGAGACGCCGGGCGTCGACCGCTGCACCCGCAACTGAGTCCGGCCGCGGGCTCCGGTTCCAGCTCAGTTGCGGGGGGGGCGGACCGCAGACTTCGGGCGAAACGCCTTGCAGACCGCCTCATTGGTCTCGACGTAAGGCGCGCCGATCAGATCGAGACAATAAGGCACCGCCGCGAAGATACCGGGGACACGCGATCCGCCGTGGTCGTCGCGAAGTCCCTCCAGGGTCTCCCGTATCGACTTGGGCTGGCCGGGCAGGTTGATGACGAGCGCCTTGCCGCGAATCACCGCGACTTGCCGGGACAGGATCGCGGTCGGCACGAAGTTCAGGCTGATCGCCCGCATCTGCTCGCCGAATCCCGGCATCACCTTGTCGGCCACGGCCAGCGTCGCCTCAGGCGTCACGTCGCGTGGTGACGGGCCGGTGCCGCCGGTGGTGAGCACCAGGTCACAGCCCGCGGTGTCGACGAGTTCGATCAGCGTCGCCTCGATGGTGGGTCGTTCATCGGGGATGAGGCGGGTTTCATGCTGCCAGGGCGAGGCAAGCGCCGATTGCAGCCACTGCAGCAGTGCCGGAATGCCCTGGTCCTGATACTGTCCCGCGGCGGCACGGTCGCTGATGGAGAGCAGTCCGACGAGCAGCGGTCGATCGGTGGCGTCGGGCTCAGGCGCTGTGGTGGAGGTCATGTTCTGTGGTGGAGGTCATGTGCTGTGGTCGAGGTCATGTTGGGCGATGATCCGATGGAGTTCACGGTAGAGCGACCGGAAATGCCGGGGCGCTTTCTGCTCCGCCCGCTCGCGGCGCGCGCTGCTGACCAGCGCGGGCAGCGGCACGGAAGCGGCGCCGGGATAGCGCTCTATGAAGTCGGTCAGGGTCAAGGTCGCTTCGACGAGTCCGTCGCGCCAGCGCTCGGCCGAGTGCATGGCGGCGACAGCGCCACGGTGATGCTGGGAATCCATGGCGAGCGCCTGCGCGATGGCGTCGCCGTCGGCGTCGCGCATCAGCTTGCCGATGTACTGCATCTGACGGCGCCGTCCTTCGTGAGTGCGGGTACGCTGTGCCATCAGCACCGCCTCCAGCAGCGACTCTGTCAGCGGCACTGCGGCGAGCTTGTCGGGCGCAAGCGCGACCAGTTGCTCGCCGAGTGCCTGCAGCGCATGGCTTTCCTTCTTGCGCCGGGTCTTGCTGGGGCGGGACCAGCCCTCGCCGTCGATGCTCGGTACCGCGGCCGGGTCGCTTATTTTCGGGGCTTGCATGGCTGCTATGATACTTAGCCCCGGGTTTCAGCCCCACTTCCGGTGTCGGTAATGCCGACCCAGCGAGCCAGAGATAAATGACGACAACCGGTCTGCCACGCAGCAGGCAAAGCCCAGCAGCAACCGCCAGAAAGATGCCACAGCGCTACGCCCGGATCAAGGCGGGGCGCGGCGCCGCCGGCAATGCGCCGAGGCTCTTTGACTACCAGCAGGCTGATTTCGAGCAATTGACGCAGGACGTGATGAAGCAGGCCCAGGCCCTGGGCGCTACTGCCGCGTCGGCCGAGGTTTCCGAGTCATTCGGGCTGTCGGTCAGCGTGCGCCGGCGCCAGGTCGAGACGATCGAGCAGACGCGTGACAAGGGCCTGGGCATCACCGTGCACGTCGGCCACCGGCGCGGACACGCCAGCACCAGCGACTTCTCGCCGTCGGCGCTTCAACGCACGGTGCAGGCCGCTTACGACATTGCGCGGATTACCGGCGAGGATCCGTTCGCCGGTCTGCCGGACGCAGACAGGATCGCGCGGGGCGGCAACGTCCCGGACCTCGGCTTGTTCGACCCCTGGCATATTCCCGTCGACCGGGCGATAGAACTCGCGCTGGAAATCGAACAGGCCGGCTTCGACGTGAGTCCTCTGGTCAGCAATGGCGATGGCGCCTCCGTGTCGATCGACCATGGCCACTTTGTGTCGGCGAATACCCTGGGCTTCAGCGGCGGCTACCCCTACAGCAGGCATACGATCGGTTGCTCGCCGATTGCCAAGCGCGGCCGCGATATGCAGCGCGACGACTGGTACTCCTCCAGCCGCTCGGCATCGCAACTGGCCGACCCGAAGTCGCTCGGGCGCTATGCCGCCCAGCGCGCGCTGGCGCGGCTCGGGTCGCGCAAGCTCAGCACCCGCAAAGTACCGGTGCTGTATGAGGCGCCGCTCGCGCTCGGGCTGCTCGGCAGCTTCGTGCAGGCCACCAGCGGCTCCGCGCTTTACCGCAAGACGACCTTCCTGGTCGACTCGCTCGGCAAACAGATCTTTCCTGATCACGTCGGCATTCACGAGGATCCGTTCGTCTATGGCGCGATGGGCAGCGGGCCGTTCGACGACGAGGGCGTTGCCACCGCCGCGCGGGACGTCGTGCGCCAGGGGGTATTGGAAGGCTATTTCCTGTCCAGCTACAGTGCGCGCAAGCTCGGGCTGCAAACGACCGGCAACGCCGGGGGGTCGCACAACCTCACGCTATCGAGCAGGCTCACGCGCAGCGGCGACGGCTTCGCGGCGATGCTGCGCAAGCTCGATACCGGTCTGCTGCTGACCGAAGTGATGGGGCAGGGGGTCAATTACGTGACCGGCGACTACTCCCGCGGCGCCAGCGGATTCTGGGTCGAGGGCGGCGTCATCCAATACCCGGTGGAGGAGATCACGGTCGCAGGCAACCTTGCCGACATGTTCAAGGGGATCGTGGCGGTCGGAGCCGATACTCTGTCCCGCGGCACCAAGCAGACCGGTTCGATCCTGATCGAATCGATGGCGATTGCGGGTTAACGCGGCCGCATGAACAAGGCCTTCGTCAAGGACGATGCCGAGACGCCCGAGGACGACGATCCCGCCGAGGGCCTCGAGGCGGCGGTACCGGGCGGCAAGAACTACATCACCGAGGGGGGCTATCGTGCGTTGCGCGATGAACTGACCCGCCTGCTCGACGTCGACCGGCCGGAGGTGGTGCAGATCGTCTCGTGGGCCGCCTCCAACGGCGACCGGTCGGAAAACGGCGATTACATCTACGGCAAGCGGCGCCTGCGCGAGATCGACCGCCGCATCCGCTTCCTGACCCGGCGACTGGACAAAGCCGAGGTCGTCGACCCTGCGGTCCACAAGGGCAACGACCAGATCTTCTTCGGCGCCCGTGTGACCTACCGCGAGGCGGACGGCACGATGCGTCATATCCAGATCGTCGGCATCGATGAACTCGATCCTCTCAATGGCCGGATCAGCTGGATATCGCCAGTGGCCAAGGCGCTCATCAAGGCCCGCGAAGGCGATACGGTCACCCTGATCACGCCCCAGGGACGCACGCAGATCGACATCGAGTCGGTTGAGTATCCGGACCGCTGACGTACCCGGACCGCTGAAATTTCGATTGCCGGGGCACGGGTCTTGCGCTTTTCCTTCCTCAGGTTCCACGCAGGTGAACACCGGGAGGGGAGATGCGCCGTCCAAGAAAAGGCTTCACGCTGACGCTGACGTCGGCGGTACTGTTGACCCTTGGCGCCGCGCTGGCGGCAGGTGGCGGGTGGCTGATCGCACTGGGCGGATCCTGGTACTACCTCCCGGCGGGGCTGGCCCTGGTGGCCACCGGTATCCTGCTTCTGCGGCGCGACCCGCGGTCGCTCTGGGTCTACGCTTTCCTGGTCTTCGCCACCCTGCTCTGGGCGCTGTGGGAGGTGGGCATCGACTGGTGGCCGCTTGCAGCCCGTGGCAACGTCCTCTTCCTGCTGGGGCTGTGGCTGCTTAGTCCATGGGTGCGCAAGGCCTTCAAGGCTCGTGACGAACGCAGCCGTGCGCCCTGGGGGCTCGGGGCCGCGCTGGGACTGTTCCTTGCGATAGGCATCGTCTCCTGGTTCGTCGATCCGCA
>JBBRJB010000340.1:0-4232 GCA_038220085.1 Burkholderiales bacterium | reverse complement strand
CGGTGACCGCCGGGACCGCCGGGATCGCTGGTAAGCGTCCCCCGGCTTAGAGCCGGGTCGGCCGCCGTTCGATGAAACCCTTCTTGACCAGCATGTCGAAGGCGTCGTCAAGGTTGCGGTAACGGGGCAGCAGGTCTCGGTACTCGGCCATGCTGCGCCGCCCGTTGACCAGGAACAGCAGCATGCGCATCCGGTCCGGAATCTCCGCTTGACCATGGCTGGCGACCCGGGCGCCTCGCTCCGTCTGCCTGAACACCTGATCCGACGCGATCTCGCCGACTGCGCCGTGGATCAGCGCGTCCAGGGTCTTGGACCAGCTTCCGGGGCTGCTCTGCATGTGGCTCATCTGCTTGGATAGAGGCTCGCCCGCCGATGGGGTTGCGCCTGGTTGTGTTGGTTAATGCCATCGCAGTGTAGGCCGGCTCTTCGCAACCTGCTGTGCCATCGGTCACAGGAAAAGATCTGCAGGACGGCGCCCTGACGCCTGCGCTCAGCCGGCTCATCGCGCGAACCGGCCATGCAATCGCCGCTCGAGGCCCAGCAGGAGCCAGCTCGCCGCAGTAGCCAGCGACACCAGCAGCAGCGCCAGCGCGACGATGATGTCGATATCGTTGTTCTCCATCGACTTGATCAGCAGGTAGCCGATGCCGCGCTGGGATGCGAACATCTCGCCGATCAGCGTACCAAGCAGGGTCAGGGAAAAGCCGAGGCGAAATCCGGTCACGATCTCGGGCAGGCTGGCGGGCACCAGGACGTGCACGAACATCTGCCGTCGGGTAAGCCGCATCGAATGGCCAGCCCTGAGGTAGGCCTGGGGGATAGTCCGCACCGCGTTCATCGTGAACAGTACGACGGGAATGATGCCGTGAATGGCGCCGAAGGCGATCTTGGCGGACATGCCCAGTCCGAACAGCAGCAGAACCACCGGGTAGAGGGTGATCTTGGGGATCGAATAGAGACCCACCAGGAGCGGCTCAGCCACTTCACCGCACAGGCGGTTGGCTCCCAGCCCCACCCCGAGCAGGAGCCCCCCGACCAGGGCGATCACCAGCGCGACGACGAACGCATTGGCCGTTTCGGCAGCGTGCCGCCCGAAATCCGGCCCGGCCATCAGCTGTGCAAGCCGCCGGACCGTGGCCAGGGGTGTGGTCAATACCTCCGGCCCGGCCAGCGTGGACAGCAATTGCCACACCGCCATCAACGCCACCGCCAGCAGCGCCTTGTCCAGCCAGGGGGATGAGGCGCGCCCGGCCTCCACCTCAGCGCCCTCCGCGACGCAGGTACATGCGCCGCTCCCACGAGTAAAGGAGCATGTTCAGGCCGCCGACGAATCCCAGCAGCAGGAGCATCAGGCCGTACATCGTGGAATTGTCGAAACTGTTGTAGGCAAACGCGATCTGAAAGCCGAATCCCGCACCGCTCAGCACGAACTCGCCTGCAATGACGCCGATGAACGCGTAGACGACGGCCAGTTTTACGCCGGTGAAAAGATGCGGCGCGCATGCCGGCAGCACCACGTGGATCATCTCCTGCGTGGTCGACAGTCGCATCGCCCGCGCCGTGCGCCGCAACACCCGCGGAACCCGTTCGAACCCCTGCAGGGTGCTGAGCATCATGGCCACCACGGCGAAGATGAAGCCGATGGCGACCAGCGGCGACCGGTTCAGCCCGAACAGAACGATGAACAGCGGATAGAAGATGAAGGTGGGCACGGAGTAGTAGCTGGCCAGCAGGGGGTCCGCGGCGCGCCTCAGACGTGGCAGCCTGTAGAGGATCCAGCCGCCGGCGAAGCCGCTGGCGACCGCCAGGACGCAGGCAATAGCGACGTTGGACAGCGTCAGCAGGATGTCCTTCGTGTACTGGCCCGAGGCGAGCAGGCGCCATGCGCCGGCCACCATCCGCGTGGGTGGAATGACGGCCACCGGATCGATCCAGCCGGCCCGGCAAGCCAGTTCCAGCAGGCCCAGCAACAGGCCCACCAGTGCGACGCGCAGCCGGCCCGCCCGGGTCATGGCCGGCTCCCGCGACCGCTCATTGCACGGGTGCCAGGCGGCCGGTCCCGAGGGATTTGATCGACTCGCCCCGCAGCGTTGCCCACAGCCGTGCGGTGATCCGGCCGAAGGTCTCCTCGGCGACGATCGTGCTGTCCCGCTCGCGTGGCCAACCCGTCTGGACCATATCCAGGAACACACCGGGCCTGGCGGACATGACCCCGACCCGATCCGACAGCATGGATGCTTCGTCCAGTGCATGCGTGATCAGCAGGACGGTCGCGCCGGTGTCGCGCCACAACTTCAGGAGCTCGTCGCCCATCAGCAGGCGGGTCTGCTGGTCGAGCGCGCCGAACGGCTCGTCGAGCAGCAGCAGGCGCGGCCGCGTCACCAGGGTGCGGGCGATGCACAGTCGCTGCCGCATGCCGCCGGACAGCTGGGCCGGATAGGCAGCGACGAATTCTCCCAGGCCCATGAAGGCGAGCGCGTGCTCGACCCGTTCCCGGACTTCGGGCTCCCCGATGCCCGAGCGGCGCAGCCCGAACGCGGCGTTGTCCCAGACGCTGAGCCACGGAAAGCTCGCATCCTCCTGGAAGACGATGCCGACGCCGTCAGGTACTGAGCCCTGGACCGGACGGCCTTCGAACTCGATCGATCCATGCTGAGGCGCGGCGAGTCCACCGAGCACATCGAGCAAGGTGGACTTGCCGCATCCCGACGGTCCCACCACGGAGAAGAACTCTCCCCGGTGAAGGTCGAGATCGATCGGCCCGAGCGCATGCACCGCAGGCCCGCCGGCGGTGGACGGATAGATGCGAGTGACGCCGCGCAGGCGGGCGTGCGGCGCAGCCTGCTCCGCTCGTGCGATCGAGGCCTCGCCCGCGCCGGGGGCGACGGCATCAACGCTCACTTCTTGCTGCGCAGGTCCGCCGGCAGATAACTCTCGTCGACGACCGTCTTCCAGTCGAACGGCCCGTCCGGAATCGCCTTCACCAGCTGCAGGCCCTTGAGCATGACTTCCATGCCCTCGTAGTCGAAGTCCCCGCGACTCCAGTAGACGCCCTTCGCCCCCAGCACGCTCTCGATCGCCGACTTGGCCTGCTCCGCAGGGATCTTGTATTCCCGGCCCATGATCGGTGCTGACTCGGTGGGGTTCGCCCGCACGAACTCCACGCCCTTGCGGCGGGCGGTGATGATGCCCTTGATGACATCCGGATTCTTCTTCAGGTAGTCGGTGCGCACGATACCGACCGTCTGCGTCACGCGCGCCGCGATGTCGGTCGACCACCAGACCGGACGGAAGTTCCCTTTCTCCTTGCTCCAGACCGGCTCGGTCACGTATGTCATGTCGACGCCGCCCTCGCGCAGGGCCGTCAGGCCGGCACCGATGCCCCCGACGGACTTGCGCTCCAGCGCGTCGGTCAGCCCGTTCTGGTTGATCATCACCGAGGTGAGAATGTCGGTGACCGACTTGGGGCTCGAGTAGCCGAGCTTTTTCCCCTTGAGATCGCCGAATTTGCTGATGGAGTTGTCGTCCTTGCGGGTGACCCAGACCTGATCGGCAACCGACAGCACGCCGCCATGAACGATGGTCAACGGAACGCCTTGCTGGATCGCAGCGATCGCCGCCGGCAACGCGACTTCGCCATAGGGAATTTCGGATGCCAGCGCATTGCGCACGGTCGTGCCGCCGCCGGCCGACGTGATGAAACCGGTGACGTCGAGTCCCGCGTCTGTCTTGAACCAGCCCTTGTCGCGGGCAATGGCGAATGGCACGCCGTACATGCCGGTGCCGAAATGGGTGACTGTCAGGTCGATCGCGGCAGCGGAGGCCGAGGCAAACAGGCCGGCCGCGAATGCGATTGCACGATACTGCGGGACCTTGGACATCGGGTGTCTCCCCTGTTTGATGCGCGGGCCATTGTGACGAGCCCTGACGACCCCGTCAATCCGAGCCGCATCCGAGCCGCATCCGAGCCGCTCCGGCCGCCGATGCAATCAGTTCCTGGCGCCGGTCCCGAAGTAGAGATCCCATGCCATGAATCGCTCGAATAGCGATCGATTGCCTTCCCGCTCATGTCGGCCGAGGCGGCCTGGGCGGCATAGCCGACGATGGCCTGCAGCTCGTCCGAGAGCAGCGCGTGGACGTTGCTGTTGAAAAGTATCTCGAAGTTCTCGGCGCTCTGGTGAAAGCTTCGCAGCATGCACACCGTGGCCACGTCGGTCAGGCCCAGGATCCGG
>JBBRJB010000339.1:0-4236 GCA_038220085.1 Burkholderiales bacterium | reverse complement strand
TGCCGGAGTATGGGGAGGGGTCCCTTCCCATGCTCCGACAGCCTCCTAATCCAGCATCCGCATCTGTTCTCGAATCGACTCGAACCGCTGAGCCATCGTGGCGCCCTTCTCGGCGCCCATCGTGTTCCCGCCCGCGGGATGAAGGTACGGTGTGATCAGCACGATCCGCTCCGTTTCGCGATTCTGAAAGCGCCGGGACCGTAACAACTTGCCGAGAATCGGGAGGTCTCCCAGGCCGGGGATCTTGTCGACCGAACCCGAAATTTCGCTGCTGACCATCCCCGCGATCACCAGGGTTTCGCTTTCGCGCAGGTTGACCTCCGTGACCGCACTCTGCTTGCGCAAGCCCGGCACGCTGCGGACCGTGACTTCGGGATTGATCGACGAGATTTCCGCAAGCAGGCTGGCTGAAATGACGCCCTCGTCGTTAACCGTCGGCGAGACTTCAAAGCGCACACCATATTCCTTGAATTGCACCGAGGCTGAACCATTGGCGCCGATGACCGGAATCGGCAACTCGCCACCGGCGACGAAACGAGCGCTGCCGCCCGAGCGACAGGACAGGCGGGGTTCCGCCAGCACGGCGGCGTCGCCGCTCTGGACCAGGAGATCGACCATCGACGTCAGCGACGTCACCAGGGCGGCCGACGTGGCAAACGGACCGATCCGCGGCCTGACCGGAAAGCCGGCGCCTTCGCCGTTGCCTCCCGGCTGGAATGCCTCGCTGCGCTTGAAGTCCCCGATCAGCCCGAACGCCGGGCCCTCCATTGAGTAGGGCGCGCCGCTGCCGCTCTGCCATCGCACACCGAGACGATCGAGGGCATTCTTGCTGATCTCTATCATCCTGACTTCCATGTCGATCATCCGCTGGAACCCGCTGCGGCTCACCAGACTGATCGCCTGCGGATATCGCTTGATGATCTCCGCACTGCGAAATGCATCCTCTTCGCTCGGCTTGCTGCCATCCAGGACCACCTTGTCACCGACAGCGTGTGCGCGAATGCCGGGGCTGTAGTTGAGCAGGCGGTTGATCTCCTGCGCAGTGCGTCGCGCATCCGTGGCGGTGACATTGATCAGGTATCGCCGCTCGGACCCGTCCTTTCCCCAGAGGTGCAAGGTGCTCTGGCCGGCGGCCTCCGGCAGCAGCAGGATCTGCCGTTGGTCCAGTGCGGTGACCTGGACAACTTTGCCATTGCCGACCGCGATGCGGCGCAAATTGCGTTCCTCCATCACGTGAGCCTGGCCGATCGCGAGTTCGATGACGACCGGGTAATCTCCTTGGGCGAGCGCCGGCGCCGCGGGTGTGCCCAGCCCCAGCAGCGCCGCGGCAGCCATCACCGCAACCCATCCAGGCGGCGACCCGCCGGGATTACCAGCCTTTTCTTGGCGCATCGAAGGTGTCGCCGCTATCGCGACCCGCTGTCCGGCCCGAGTCGACAGGGTTGGTCGTCTCGACCGGCGTGCCGGTCTCTACCGGCGCCAGCTGAGCCGCCAACTTGCCCATGCCGCCGATGATCATCTGCGGTGCCGACCTTGGCGTCACCGCAATCGGGGGCTGCTCCAGCAGCTGACGCACATCCATCGCCTTGCGCGCCATCCGCTGCGAGTCGTCGGGATTGCGCAGCACCGCAGTCAGCTTGCCCGCGCGTTGCGCCACCACGAGACGCTGGGCATGCTCCGGGTCGACCTCGACGGTCACGGTAGAGAAACTGCGCTGCGCGCCCCGCTCATCGACACCGGCCCGCACCTGCCGGCCGGTGGCAAGTACCAGCAAACCCTGAAAGAGGGCCACGGTAGACTCCGGCGCCTGCGCGCGGGCGTTGCCGTCGCCTGGCGGCCTGGCGGAAAAGAGAAGGTCGATGCGGTCGCCCGGCTGAAGCATGCCTGAGATCGAATTGATCTCGTCAACGGCGATTGTCAGGGCACGAATCCCAGGCTTGACCCGGTGGGAGAAGGTCATGCTCTCGCCCCCCATGATTGCCGCCGCGACGAGTTGCTCCCCGCCCCGCAGCGGCGCTGCAAGGCGCAGGCCGAGGAACCGCTCGAACTTGTCGGGGCGAATCGCACTGCTGGAGGCGAACTCTTCCGGAATCGCGCGAAGCGCCATGGAGTCGGAGTCGATCAGTTCGCCCTTGCTGACGTCCCGGCGCGCCACGACGACATCGATCGTCCGAGGCGTCTTTGGCGTCAGGCGCGCGCGCTCCGCCTCCAGTTGTTGAGCCACATAGCCCTTGCCTGCCACTACCGCAACAGCGCCGCAGGCCAGCGCCCCCGCGAACAGGAGTGCGTTGCGATGACCGCTGAGCGCGCCGCGCAAGTTGACAGTCATGGCATCGACAGGGCAAACGTGAACCGCCCGTAGTAACCTTGAATCGCCCTGAAGAGCGTCTCCAGCGGGCTGTCCTGTCCGATGACGAGAACCAGTCCGATCAGCGCCAGGAGGATCGAGTATTCCACCAGCGCGTGGCCTTGTACCTGCACCTTCATCGCCTGCACCTTCATCGCCTGCACCTTCATTTCTTCGCCCTCCCCCAGTGCATGACGATTGCACGCTGGCCGGCGTGCTCGCTGACGGTGACCGCGAGATCTTCAGGGCCGCGCGCAAGAAACATTGCCCGCCCTTCTCCTTCAAAAGATGGGCTGCCCCGCTGTGGACCACGAAACCCGACTTGCGCCAGCGCCCAGGTCAGTTCTTGCGATGCAGTCGCCGACGAGGCGGAAGTCACGGCCACGAGCGTAGTCATATGCCGCTCCCCATCCTGATGGCCGATCCGGTTCAGCACGCGGCTGCCTGCAGGCAGAGCCCGCTGCATCCAGTCGTCGTCGGGCGGCGGCACCCGGTCATCCTTGCGCAAGCGCGAGCGCCTGCCTTGCGTTCCGGCGCCCGCAGTCGACGGGCGGACTTCGAACGTCTCGATGGTGTTGCCATCCACCTGGACCAGTCTGGACCAGCCATCCTGCTCCACCCTCTGGATCGGCGCCGCCCGCTGCGACCAGATCCGCCGGATCTCCGCCAGCAGGACCGACCCCGGGCGAGGATCGGAGAACCGGGTCAGGTCCAGGCGAAAGCCATTGATTGCGGTTCCTGAGAGCAGAACTTCCTCCGCCAGGCCCGCAGGCACCGCCTCTGCGAAACCCGTCTGCGCGCATGCGACGAGCCGCATGCCTGCCGCCGTGAGCAGCATGAGCGCCTTAGCCGCCAGCGTCTTCATGGTGCCCGATGCGATCGGCGGGAATGACGTCGACATCGATCTCGTGATATCGGAACAGCCGCCCACGAGGCTCCACCGGCGCCAGCAAGGGACCGGTAATCAGCAGACGGATCGGCGAGTAAAGCATGTCGATGCTCTCCTCCACGTCCGTACTGCGGGCGCCGCCGAGCAGTCCTGCCGGTGCGGCACGACCGGCGGCATCCAGCATCGTCGCGCCGTCGCCGACACTGGGCAGGCGCCAACCCTGTTCGACTCTGGACTGAAATGATCGGGGATCGGGATCCTTGCCGGCCGACGCGTTCCACGCATCGACGAGTACGGCCGTCTTGCCGGTGAGCGCAAGCCGCAGGCCCTCCGGCCGTGTCAACCAGTCGGCCAGTGTCCGATGCAGCGATACCTGCGCCCGAACCCGGCTGGTGATCAGGCCGCCCTCGGGACGTAGACCGAAGGCGCCGGGGCCCGCGACTCCGGACGCCGCCTCGGCCAGGACTGCGCCGCCCGCATCAGGATACGCACCGCGCGCCGCATCAGACGTGCCAGCCTCCACTTCCAGCGACACGTCGGAGAAGCCGGCCAGGAGCGGATCCCCACCTCGCCCTACCCAGAACCGGTTGCGGTCGCTCGGCGCAGCGCTGTCGACTATCGCGTCATTGCTCAGGAGATCACGGTCATGGCGGGCGAAATGTCGCCGCCTGAGACTATCTGCGAGCACTGCCCGGGTCTGCGGCTCCACGCAGACCTCCGGACGAATGCTGCATTCGAATGCGGCAGTCCTCGATGCCGACACTGCGGCGTGGCGGATGTCCTGGTATTTCGCGATCAGCGGAACCGCGAACAGCAACGGCAGCAGGGCGACGGATGCGACCAGGGCCTCGACCAGGGACTGGCCCCGCTGCAAACGCCGCAACATGCCGGCCTCCATCACCTGAAGTAGCCGGCGGCCGCCTGCCGCCAGGCGGGCGGCACCGGCGCCAGTCGCACCTGCCAGTACGGGCTGTAAAGACTGGCGTACTCTGTTCTTTGC
>JBBRJB010000338.1:0-4237 GCA_038220085.1 Burkholderiales bacterium | reverse complement strand
CGCTCCTGCGTGGCGTCGTAGCCGGTGATCTGCCCGACCAGGAACTGCATTTCGAAGGCATCGCACAGTGCGCGCATCTTGGCCACCGTTGCCGGCGCGGCACGGAATCCGTCCCGGCGGTGCACCAGGATGACGCTCTCGGCCTTGCCCACCAACGCCAGCGCCCAGTCGAGGGCAGAGTCACCCCCGCCGGCAACCACGACATTCCTGCCGCTGAATGCCTGCGCATCGCGCACACGATAAAAGACCTGGCTGTCGTTGAAACGGTCGATGCCGGCAAGCTTGAGTTCACGCGACTGGAACGAACCGACGCCCCCCGCGATGAACACGGTTCTGGTCAGGAAGGTCGTGCCGGCACTGGTGCGCAAATAGAAGCGCCCATCTTCCTGACGCTGCACCACCTGTACCTCCTGCCCGAGGTGGAAGGTGGGCGCGAACGGACGGATCTGCTCCATCAGGTTGTCCGTGAGGCCTTGTCCGGAAACGGACGGCAATGCCGGAATGTCGTAAATGGGCTTGTCCGGATAAAGCGCCACGCACTGGCCACCGATCTCGGCGAGGGAGTCGATGACGTGAGCCCTGATTTCCAGCAGGCCGAGTTCAAATACCTGAAAGAGGCCTACCGGCCCGGCGCCGATGATCACGGCGTCGGTCTCGATAGGATCCCCAGGAATGGTGGGTGTGGGTGGGCTGGCATCGGATTCAGGCTTCGATGCCTGGAGATCGCCGGGGAGTGTCTGGTCCATCGCCCGCATTTTATTGCCTGGCGGGCATTTTTGCGACCAGATCGCGGCAAAAGCCTAAGGCCTATGGTGATATGGATATAACCACCCGGATTCGCGCCTCACACTATGGGGCCCAGGCGTCGATACCAACATCCATGGCACGGCCTTGCAGGGAGTAGCCGGGGCTTGGGCCTATATTCGCAACGCATCGACCTTCGGCGGCACCCGGGGCGCCGACACGATGGAAAGCGCCTCAGGAGATTGAATTCATGATAAAGAATGCCACGGTGGAACTGGGACGCTTCGTCGACGAACACCCCACCACGTTAGTGGCCGATCTTCTCGGTGCCCTGTCCGAGAGCGCTGTCGACGGCACCTGCAACCGGGACATCGCGACCGCCTATCTCCTGCGGGTCGCAGATTGCGAGGGAATCCCGGAGCCGATCCGCGCGATCGCACGCCAGCTCTACAAGGAATGGGACCTGGAGTCCGTCAGCGTCTCGGCGGTGGCCATGCTGTCGCTCGGAAACCTGCTTCACTAGGAGCCCCCCGGCTTTACGGCGCCACTCGCTTCACCGGCAGCCAGCCCTCAGCGGCGAGTCAGCACCACGGCGAGTTCGGTGATTCCGGCTGGGTGAGGAACAGGGGTATACGGGGGCTTGGGCCATTCCCACCGGCTCTCTGGAAAGAGCGCGCGCATCGCGTTGATATCGCAGTGATAGGGCGGCCCCTCGATCAGACCGGCCTGGGCGCCCTGGCGCGGCGCCTGCATGAACAACGCGAACAGCTTGCCCCCGCGTCGCAGCCATGCGCTCAGCTGATCGGCGTAGCGCCGCCAATTGTCCGGATACAGGGCGCATAGACAGGTCTGTTCGTAGATCGCGTCGAACTGGCCCGGGGGTCGGTAAGTCAGCACGTCGGCTTCGACCACTTCGGCGCGCATCATGCCCGCACCCGGCCTCGACTGAAGAAGGCTGCGCAATCGCTCGCGGGTGCGCGCCGTAGCAGCGGACGCGAAGTCGACGGCGGTCACGTCAAAGCCCCATTCAGCGAGCATGGCCACCTCATAGCCTGACCCGCAGCCCGGTACCAGGACGCGGGTCAGGCGCTCGTCGTCGCCACTGGCAGAGCGGGCGTCCGCATCCTGGGAAGGACGTAATTGCCCCGACCGGACCCAGGTCTCGATCTGCGGGTTGATGTTGCCGCGGTCCCAGGGCGTGATGCGGGCGTCGAACTTCCCCTGCCAGAACGCTCTGTCGGGGCCGGGTTGGCGCGCGGGCTGATTGTCGGTAGGCGGCATGGCGTCTTCAGGTGGTGGGAAGCGAAATGGCATCGGCTTCCCGGCGCATGGCCTCGATCCGGCGATAGGCCGGCCGCGCGAGGCAGCGGTCCAGCCAGGCGGCGGCAGGTGAAAACTCCGGCAACGGCGCTTCAGCCACCCACAGGACGCGGGCAGTACTTGACTTGATCGTGCCGTAGATCCTGAGCATGAAGAGGCTTATTCCCTGATCCGAAGTTGACCGCTTGTTTCGCCATATGATAGCCAAATCGAAATACCCCAGGGTCAGCGATTCCCGTGAAACCAAGCCCAAGCCCCGATCAAGAGGCAACCCCGCTCCTGAGCATCGAGAACAGGACGGCGACCATACTGCTGCGGCGCCCGGCTCAACACAACCGCATCGACCCCGACGACCTGCTCGTCCTGCTGGACCAGCTGGAGACGGTGCAGGGCGACGAAGACGTCGACGTCCTCCTCTTTCGGGGCAGCGGCTCCCGCACCTTCAGCTCCGGCTACACCGTGGAGGCCATCCAGTCCCGGCTGGACGAGCGCACCTTCGAAAAATTCCTGAATCGCCTGGAGAATCTCCCGCGGCCCACCATCGTCGCCATCCAGGGGGGAATCTACGGCGGCGCAACCGACCTCGCGTTGTGCTGCGACCTCAGGATCGGGGTCACGAACAGTCGCATGTTCATGCCGGCGGCACGATTCGGCCTCCACTATTACCCCGACGGACTTCGCCGCTATGTCAGCCGGCTGGGAGCCACCGCGGCGCGCAAGCTGATGCTGACCGGCTGCACTATCGACGCGCCGGAGATGCTGCGCATCGGCTTCCTGACGGACCTGGTCGAGCCCCAGCAACTGGACCTCACGGTCGGGCGCTACGTCGAGCAACTGCAGGCCTGCGACCGCGGCGCGATCATCGCCATGAAACAGAGCCTGAATCAGCTCGACCAGGTGGACCCGGCGGTTCACCAGGCGATCGATGCGCGCTTCCTGCAGTCGCTGCAATCCGAAGCGCTGCGCGACCGGATAGCCGACCGCAGCGGCGCGCAGCCGGCGCGTTCTGCGGGCCAGGCATGACCGCCAGGGCGGCCCTGGTGGTACTGGTAACGATCATGGCTGTCCTGCCGGCGGCAGCCCGGGCAGCCGTGGGCGAAACGATTGCGCAGCAGAAGTCGGAGAAGGCGCAGTTCCGGGTGGTCACGGTCGCCGAAGGCCTCGAGCGGCCGTGGGGGATGACCTTCCTGCCGGATGCCCGGATCCTGGTCACCGAACGCCCCGGTCGGCTGCGACTGATCGACCGGAATGGGAAGATATCGGCGCCGATCACGAATGTCCCGAAGGTTCTGGCCCGAGGTCAGGGGGGGCTGCTCGACGTCGTGACAAGCCCGGCGTTCGAGCGGGACCGCACGATCTTCCTGAGCTACGCCGAGCCGACTGCCAACGGGGGGCGCACCGCCGTGGCCCGCGCGGTGCTGGACGAAGAGACCCTTCGCGACGTGACGGTGATCTTTCGCCAGGCGCAGGATCCGGCCGGGGGAAACCACTGGGGGTCGCGGCTCGTCTTCGCGCCTGACGGCACACTGTTCGTGACCTTGGGTGATCGATTCAACTACCGGGACCACGCGCAGCAACTGGGCAGCCACCTGGGCAAGATCGTTCGGGTGCGGCCCGACGGCACAGTGCCAGCGGACAATCCATTCGTCGGGGCAGCCGATGCCCGGCCGGAAATCTGGTCGTTCGGCCACCGCAATGTCCAGGGCGCGGCGTTGAATCCCGCAACCGGACGGCTCTGGACCAGCGAACACGGCGCTCGGGGCGGCGATGAGATCAACATTCCGGTCGCCGGCCGTAACTACGGATGGCCCGTGATCACCCATGGCGTGGACTATTCAGGCGCGTCGATCGGGATCGGCAGCGCCAGCCCCGGGATGGAGCAGCCGGTGTGGCAGTGGACACCGTCAATTGCGCCGTCAGGACTGGCTTTTTATACGGGCGCCCCCTTCCCGGCCTGGCAAGGCAGCTTGTTTGCGGGCGCGCTCAAGGACCGGATGCTGGTGCGCCTGGAACTGGATGGCGATCGGGTGGTTCGCGAAGAGCGGTTGCTCACCGGACTGGGCGAGCGGATCCGAGACGTCCGGCAAGGGCCGGACGGATTGCTTTATCTGCTGACCGACGATACGGCCGGCCGCCTCCTCAGGCTCGAACCCGCAGGTCAGTGACCGAAGCT
>JBBRJB010000337.1:0-4242 GCA_038220085.1 Burkholderiales bacterium | reverse complement strand
GGGCGAGGATGGCCGGCCAGTCCGCGGGCGCGAGCGCGCGGAGGGACGTGGCCCGCCCGTCCGCCGCGGCCGCCACCGGCGTGGCTGTTGTCGCATGTGCGGCTGTTGTGGCAGGTGGGCGACTGGCTGCCTCCCGGCGATAGCGCTGGAAACACCAGGTGGGCACGAACCCCGCCTGTTCGTAGACCGGATAGCCTGCGGCAGTCGCATCCAGGATCGGCAGCGTGCCGCGCGCGTGCAGCCAGTCCAAAGCATGGCGCAGCAGGCGGCCGGCAAAGCCCCGTCGCCGGAACTGCGGCAGGACCAGCACCATGCTCACCCAGGCGCAGCCATCGAATGGAATCACCACGATCGACGCGGCGAGGCTGCGGCTGCCGTCGGCCGTGTCCTCGATGCCCCACCCTCGGCCGAGCTCGATCATCATCCGCCAGTCCGCTTCGTTCTGGTTCCAGTGCGCCGAGCGTGACAGCGCCAGGCAGCCCGGCAGGTCGGCGGCGCTGAGGGGGCGAGGGTCGGTGGGGACGCTGTCGGTCGGAGCGGGCGGTGCCGAGGAGCGGTCAATACTTGCCATCGCGAGTCGAAAAATGCGTTGGCTTGCCCAGGCTGGGGCCGCCCGCCACGACCCAGTCGGCGATCCAGTCGATCATCCGCTGCAGTGGCACCCGGGGCTGACCGAGCAGGCGTTGCGATTCCGTCGTGTCTTCCAGCCAGGCGGTGAGCGCTTCGGTGCCGCTGAACTGCGGTGTGCGCCCCAGGCGCCGGCCGAACTCCTGCGCCAGCCATCGGATGCTGGTATGCGACGGGCCGGTGATGTTGATCGGCGTGGCCGGGGTGGTGCAGTGCGCGAGCAGGCGCAGCGACTGGTCATTGGCGTCGCCCTGCCAGATGACGTCGGCATGGCCCATGGTGAGATCCAGCGTGACGCCGGCATGCACCGCCTTGGCCACATCGTGCAGCACGCCGTAGCGCATGTCGATCGCGTACGACAGGCGGACGGCGCGGCCCGGGGTGCCGTACTTGCGCGAGCCGTATTCAAACATCCGCTCGCGTCCCACGCAGGAATTGGCATAGTCGCCCGATGGCGGCGTCGCCGGCGTGGCCTCAGAGGCGCCGGGTCCATCGACCGGCACGAACGGGTAGACGCAGGCCGTCGAGAACGACACGATCCGGGCGTTCCTGAAGGTCTCTGCGACCATCATCGGCACACCGACGTTCATCATCCAGGTCAGGGCGGCGTTGTCCGCTGCCCCGAACTTGTGGCCGGCCATGAAGACGATGTTCCTGACGCCGTCGTCGGCATTGGGCAGGCGCTCGAGCGCGTCGCGATCGAGCAGGTCGCAGGGCAGGCATTCGACGCCGTGCTCCTCCAGCGAGGCGCGCAGGGACGGGTCGGTAAAGCGCGCGACGCCGATCACCCGCTTGCCCGGCGCGGCCCGCTTGGCCATGCGAGCGAGGGTCGGGCCCATCTTGCCGCCGACACCCAGCACCATGATGTCGCCGTCGACGCCGGCAAGATCGGCGACCAGTTCGGGCGATGGCTGGCTCATGAAGTCCTCGAGCGCCGCGACGTCGGCAAAGCGCTCCGGCAGGGTGAAGGGAGTCTCGCTCACTGTGCGGCACTGCCTTCGAAGAGATCCCGTCCGCGGGCGAGGGCCCGCATCTTCGCGTCGGCGATGGACCGCTTCAGCATCCAGAATCCGCAATCCGGATGGATGTAGTGCACGCGCCCCGCGCCCAGGACCTGTTCGGCATGCTCGATCGCGCGCGCCACCTGGTCTGCGCTTTCAATGTCGGTGACCTTGATGTCGACCACGCCCAGGCCGAATCCGATCTCGGGCCGCAGGTCCTTGAGGGCCAGCAGTTCCTCCGGGGGGCGGTGGGCGCACTCCAGAATCACATGATCGGCGTGCAGCGCGTTAAGGTACTGCATCAGCTGGTCCCAGCTGCCCTTCTGGATCGACTGTCCACCATAGTTGCCGAAACAGAGATGGACGGCGGGCGTGCCGGGTACCGCATCGAGCATGCGATTGATCGACGACGCCGCCCAGTCCCACTCCTCCGGATGCCCGGGCAGGTTGGCCTCGTCGATCTGCACCACGTCGGCGTCGAGATGAGCGATCTGGTGGGCCAGGGCGTCCGCGATGGCATGGGCCAGCTCCGGCGTGTCCCGATAGTGCTTGTTGATCAGCGTCTTGGCCAGCATGTGCGGGCCGGTCACGGTGAACTTGAAGGTATTGCTGGCCAGGGCCTTGGCGCGTGAGCAGGCCAGCGGCAGGTCGAGGCTGCCGTGCCCGATCGGTCCGACGACCGTGCCGGGCGGCCGCGTGCGGAACTTCGTGCCGGCGCTGGTGCGATAGGCGATCAGCTCGTCGAAGGAAAACCGCTGGGTGATGCCGTCCATCGGTCGCACGAAGTACTCGATCATCCCGTTGGTCTCGGGATGGTCGATGTCGAAGCGATACAACTCGCCGTCGCACACCACATCCACGCCCGCCTGTTCCTGGATGTCGATGATGAGGCGGGTGGCATCCATCAGCGCCTGGTCCGAGGGGCTGCTGATCAGCCATTCCGGGACAGGATAGGATCCGACGACGGTGGTTTTTATTCTGGGCATGAGGTCTCGACGTAAGGAAATGGAAGCGGGGCGGGCGCGGCGGGCACTGCTGCCCGTCGACGGTACGGAGATGAACGGGACGGTGACAAACCGTGGGCGGGTCGATGGTAATGCCGGCCGGCGAGCGCTTCAACCCGCGTGGTCAACCCGCGTTGACGGGACCGCTGGCCTCGACGTACATTATTAACTAACAGGTTAATAAGTCGAAGTGGAGGCCATGATCCTGACCGAGTCCGATATCGCCCGTTATCGGCATGTCGGCCATCTGACGGTGCCCGGGATCTTCCGCGCGGACCAGACCGATGCGGTGATCGCGGATATCGAGCGTTGGGGCGAGGAGTTCCTTGCCGAGGTGGCCCCGGCGCAGCGCGCGTGGTACGTGGACGGCGGCGTCAGCGCCCGCGCGGTGCTGCGCAAGCTGGACAATCCCCATCATTTCCGTGAGCCGGTGCGCGAACTCGCCCGCTCGCCCGCGCTGGTCGGCTTGGTGGAACAGCTGATCGGGCCGGGCATCTGGGTCTACTTCAGCCAGATCTTCTTCAAGCCCCCGGAGGGCGGCGGGCCGAAGCCGGCGCACCAGGACAACTACTACTTCGGCCCGAACGACCCGGAAGGCGTGGTGACCGCCTGGATCGCGCTCGACGATGCGACCCTGGAGAACGGCTGTCTGTACTTCGGCGAAGGCACCAACCTCGGACCGGTGTACGCGCACGAGGCGCCAACCGCAGAGCCGTTCAACCTGCAGTTGCCGCAGGCCATCCTGGCCCGGCAGCCGATGATGCCGGCGCCGGTGCTGCGCGGCGGTGTGTCCTTCCATCACGGCAATACCTTTCATCAGTCCGGCCCGAACCTGTCGACCCGCTGGCGCCGCGCCTGTGCGCTGCATTTCGTCAACCACAAGACCTGGTTTGAGCATCCGGCACTGCCCTACGACGACAGCCTGAGGCTGCGCATAACCTGAGATCGATCGGATCGATCGCCCCTCGCGGAGAGTCAATGAGTACCAGAAGACTAGGCATCATCATGCACGGCGTCACTGGTCGCATGGGCATGAACCAGCACCTGATCCGTTCGATCAAGGCCATCCGCGAGCAGGGCGGTGTCAGGCTGTCCAACGGGGACCGGATCATGCCGGACCCGATCCTGATCGGCCGTGGCGCCGAGCGCATGCAGGCGCTCGCGAAGCAGCATGGCATCGAGCGCTCGGGGACCGACCTGGACCAGGCGCTGGCCAACAAGTCGGACACCGTGTTTTTCGATGCGGCCACCACGCAGATGCGCCCGTCGCTGATCAAAAAGGCGATCGCCGCGGGCAAGCACGTCTATTGCGAGAAACCCTCCGCCACCAACCTTGCCGAGGCGTTGGCGATCTACGAGGCTGCCCGCAAGGCAGGGGTGAAGCATGGCGTGGTGCAGGACAAGCTGTGGCTGCCGGGCCTGCTCAAGCTCAAGATGCTGATCGACTCGGGCTTCTTCGGGCGCATCCTGTCGGTGCGCGGGGAGTTCGGCTACTGGGTGTTCGAAGGCGACCTGCAGCCGGCGCAGCGGCCGTCGTGGAACTACCGCGAGGAGGACGGCGGCGGCATCATCCTCGACATGCTGTGCCACTGGCGCTACGTGGTCGACAA
>JBBRJB010000336.1:0-4253 GCA_038220085.1 Burkholderiales bacterium | reverse complement strand
GGTGGCCGTCTCCACGCCCCAGCCCCAGGTGGCACCGACCAGTTCCGGGTGACCTGCGTAGGCCTGGGGGGTCGGGTAGGGATCGATCGGATGCAGGTAGAGCGGCACGTCCAGGGCCTGCATGCGTTCCCAGAACGGATCATAGATTCTGCCGTCGTAATAGGTGCCGAGCGTGTGACCGTTCACCAGCGCCCCCTTGAACCCCAACTGCCTGACGGCACGTTCGAGTTCGTCGGCGGCCTGCTTCGGGTCGTGCATCGGCAGGTGCGCGAAGCCGCCGTAGCGGTCCGGGTGGCGGGCGACCTGGGCGGCGAGAAAATCGTTGTTCTCCCGGGCCCGGCGAACCGCCGCCACCGGATCCGTTTCCGCCTGCACCCCGGGGCCCGTCTGGGACAGGATGACGTAGTCGATGCCGGCCGCATCCATCTCCCGCAGGCGGACGTGGTCGAAGTCGGTCAGGCGTGCGCCGAGTTCTGCCGCGAGCGCGGGCGGAATGTGCTGGACAAACGCCTTGCTGTACTCGGCGAAGCCGGGCGCAGTGTAGTGTTCTTCGAATGCGATCTTGCGCACTTGGGGCATGGGCCGTCCTGGATAAGGGGTTGCTGGAACCTGGTCAAACCGGGTAGACCAGGTCGTTGGCGAGAATGTTGGTGTCGTGCACGACCTGGCGTTCGATCAGCTTGAGCGAGTCCGCAACCCGCACGAAGCGGTCGTGATAGACGCCGGCCAGGTGCAAGGTGGTCGGTCCCTCGACCAGCGTCTGCATCAGCAGGAAGGCAGTCTTCGCCTGGATCTCGCCACCGGCTTCGCTGATCACACGGGTATTGCTGAGAACGTGCAGCATGTAGCGGGGCGCAAACATCTGGGTGCGGGCGATGGCGGCGGCGCGATCGTGCATCATGTCGCGGCCCTCGGCATAGACCAGCCCGACCGGCAGCCCGAGCTCGACGTTCTCACGCGCGGTGACCCGGTAGAGGCCGTCCTCGGTGAAGAAATCCGGCCACGACTCGATATCGTTCGCATCGAGCGTCGCGCAGTAGTCGGCATTGAACTCCTCGATCTCCTGGCGCAGCGCCAGTGCCCTGGCCGGATCGATGGTCCGGGGTTCATTGACTTGATATCGGATGCTGCTCATTGTTCGTGTTCCTGCTCAGAAACCCATGACCTTGCGGTAGTACACGTACATCGCCCGGATCGCCGCCTCGGAGATGAGCGACTCGGAGGTTCCGACGGTCTCCGAATCCAGCTTGAGGACATTGACGTCGCTCGTGCCGCGGCGCAGTCCTTCCTGGACGAACTTCATCGCTTCGTTGTCCTCGAGTCCGAGGAATCCGGCCGGCCCCATCAGGTTGCCCTGGCGCAGGCGGTGCCGCTCCATCTCGGGCGCGTCATCCTCGTAGCCGAACATGGTCCACTGCATGATCATGCTGTCGGGTCCGTTGGGTACGATCTGCCGCACGCCGAGGGTGTTCATCTCGCGCTGCACGATCAGATTGGGCCAGATGGTCTGCATGGTCACCGACCAGGGCGAGTCGAATTCCCTGACGAACTCGAGAAAGCGGTCGTCGCGCAGGCGCAGACCCTCGTGGAATGAGCGCATCTCCTTCTTGTTCTCGTCGCTGACCGTCGCGTACTTGTCTTCCGACTTGGCCGAACCCATCGTCCCGTGCCGGCCGTGGACCCCGTCGACCAGCATCGTCGACTTGTTGCCCGCCACCAGCAGGCCGAAGACCACCAGGAAGGAGTGCAGCAGGGTGGCGTGATAGGGATCCTTCAAGTTCTCGTGGTACATCTTCCAGTTGCACGGCAGCTCGTTGCGGTAGTAGCCGTGGATCTTCAGTTTCCTGCCGGGGAAGACGGTATCGAAGTCAGCCAGGATTTCCGGCGTGAGGTATTCCTCGATCGGCTCGACCTCGGATGAGTAGGACGCGAAGATCACGCCGTTTCGGGTCGTTACCCGCAGGGTGCGCAAGCCGTGTTCGCTGTTCTTGAAGTCCTTCGGCATGCCGCCTGCGCGGTTGACGCCCCGCTTGAACGGCACTCCCTGCAGGTTGCCCTTCAGGTCGTAGGTCCACTGATGGTAGGGGCAGACGAACTCGCGGGTATTGCCCTGGCCGTGGCGGCAGAATTCAGCGCCGCGGTGTGCGCAGCGGTTCTCGAACACGTTGATCGACCCGTCCTCGGCGCGTGCGAGAACGACCGGGATCGGGCCGACGTAGGAGCGCTTGTAGTCGCCGGCCTTGGGGACTTCCGCCTCGAGGCCCACGAAGTTCCAGGTCGGGCCGCGAAAGATGCGCTCGATCTCGAGGTTGTAGACGTCGTTGCTGGTGTAGGCCCAGTCGGGGATGTAATGCAGCGCATCCTCCGGCCATCGGCAGTCGGCCAGCGCCAGGTCCTTCGAGGCGAGCGTGCGGCCGATGACGGTTTGCGATTGGTACATGGAAGCTCCTTGCTGGGCGTCGCCTGGGGGTTCAGGAGGCGCGCTGCTGCGCGGCCTTCACCTGGCCTCGCAGCGGGATCGTCGTGTCGGCGAATGCCGTCGGGTCCAGCGGCAGGCCGGCCTCGAAAAGACTGCGCATCAGGCGCAGGTCGCCGCCGGCATTGACCGCGATGGCGTGAATCGGCACCCCCTTGCGATGCCCGAGCCAGATCAACCTGGCCTCGGCGGCCTCGAGGTCGCCGCGAACGGTGTAGCTCAGGCCGGTTGCCGGCAGTCCGAGCATCTGGATATTGCAGTTGAACTGGTCGGTCCAGAACCAGGGATAGGACGCCGCGGGCGGCGCCAGTCCGAGCATCCCGGCAGCGGCGCAGCCGCCCTGGACATTGGCGTTCTGCCAGGATTCGAAGCGGATATGGCTGCCGGTGGCTGCGCGATGCTGGCTGGCGCAGTCGCCGGCGGCAAAGACCGCAGGATCGCTGCTCCGGCACTGTTCATCGACCCGGATGCCGCCATTGGACGGGTCGATCTCCAGGCCGGCCTGGCGCGCCAGGCGGGTGTCCGGGGCCAGGCCGACGGCGACCACCACGACGTCGGCTTCCAGTGGCGGCGCGTCGTCGCGGGCGATCTGTAGCGCCCCCGTTGCGAGGTCGATATCGTGGGCGCCTTGCAGGCGTACGCCGAGATGCAGGCCGATCCCGGCCCGTCGCGCGCGGGCGGCCAGCCAGGCCGAACCGGCCGGCGGCATGAAGCGTTCGAGCAGTCGCGGCGCGGTCTCCAGCATCTCGACCGTCGCCTGGCGGGCACGTGCCGACGAAGCCAGTTCCAGGCCCAGGAAACCGCCGCCGATCACGACCACGCGGCGTCCGGGGGTCAGCGCGGACCGCAAGCGGCGGGCGTCCTCCAGCGTGCGCAGGTAGTGCACTCCTGCAGTGCCACGCGGCAGTCCCGGCAGTTCGCGGGCGTCGCCGCCGGTAGCCAGCAGGCAGCGGTCATAACCGACTCGCCGGCCGTCCGACAACCCGACTTCCCGATTCGCCCTGTCAAGGGCGATTGCGTCCACGCCCGCCTGCCACTCGATCGCCTGGCTCTGATAGAGACCGTCCGGATGAATGCGGGTGGCTGGTTCATCGATTGCGCACAGGACATCCTTGGACAGGGGCGGGCGCTCGTATGGTGCATGAATCTCCCGACCCAGGAGGGTCAGTCGGCCCTCGAACCCTTGCGCTCGCAGTGCAACGGCCGCCATCGATCCTGCCTGGCCGGCGCCGACGATCACGATCGAAGCCGGTGGCTTCATGCCGCGGTCCGCGACCCGCCGCCTTGTGCCACGGCGTGCGTCATATCACCAGCAGGATGTCGTCGCCGTCGACCCGGACGGGGTAGGTCCTGATGTCCTGGGTTGCGGGTGCGCAAAGCACCTTGCCGGTGCGGATGTCGAAGCGCGCCTGGTGCAGGGGGCACTCGATGCAGCCGTCCTCCAGGAATCCGTCCGACAGCAGGGCATAGGCATGGGTGCAGACGTTGTCGGTGGCGTAAATTTCGCCGTTGTAGCGATAGAGCGCGATCCTGCGTTCGCCGACAACGATCGGCAATGGGTCGTCGTCCTGGAGTTCTGCGGTGGAGGCGATCCTGGTCCAGTTCACTGTCGAGATCCTCGGCCGTAATGGCTGCAGGCAAGTAACTTTGCCGAGCCGGGAGAGCAGGCAAACTCGGGCAGTTTAGTCGACCGGAAAGCATGCTCTGTCGGCAAAGTGAAGATCGAAGTCGAAGGCGGATTCGGCTTCAACCCCTACGGCACTGACCCGGGTACGCC
>JBBRJB010000335.1:0-4274 GCA_038220085.1 Burkholderiales bacterium | reverse complement strand
GCCGTACTTCGTACCGGACGACGCGCTGCTGTCTGCCTTGTGCCTGGCGTGCCGGCGAGGGGTGCAGCTGACCTTGCTGATCCCTGCGCGATCCAATCATCCGCTCGCGGATCTCGCGCGGGAGCGCTCCCTCCGGCAACTGGTGCAGGCCGGCGGAAGGGTGCTCCTGTATCCCGCGATGTTGCATGCCAAGGCGATCGTCATCGACGATCGGCTTGCTCTGTGCGGATCCGTCAACCTCGATGCCCGCAGCCTGTTCCTGAATTTCGAGTTGATGGTCGCCTTCTACGGCGCCGCCGAAATCGCCTGGCTTGCAGACTGGATCTCCGGGCGTACCCTTGCGGCTACGCCCTACGAAGCTCACCCGCCGGGCTGGTCGCGTGACCTCATGGAAGGTGTTGTCAGGGCGGTCGCCTACCAGCTTTAGGGGGAGACACCCGGACTGGTTGCTGGCCTGATGGTCCGAGCCGGTGTCTAATCGGAGCTTATGAACGACTGGATCGATACGTTGCTTGCCTGTCGCCGGCAATCGGAGCCTGCGGTGCTGATCACCGTCGCCTCGACTCGCGGATCGGTACCCCGCGAGCCTGGCACTCGCATGGTCGTGTCCAGAGCGCAGCAGCATGGGAGTATCGGCGGGGGGCACCTTGAACTCCAGGCGGTCGGGATCGGGCGGGATCTGCTGTCGGCCGGCAACCTCGGGGAGCTGCGCCGGTTCCCGCTGGGCGCCTCCCTCGGCCAGTGTTGCGGCGGCCTGGTCAACCTGATGTTCGAGGCGGTGCCGCCGTCGCCGACGCAGACCTCCTGGCTGGACCAACTGGCTCGCTACCGGACAGCCGGTGAGGCCTGCGTGCTGGTGAGTCGCGCCGGCCGCCCGGCGGCATCGGGATCACTGGTGGTGACGGGCGGCGGTCGCATCGGCAGCCTGGGTGAGCCGCAGGAAGATGCCGCCGCGGCGGCACTGGCGACGCAGATGCTGGCAGGCCCCGTCGGCACTCAGCTCATCAGCCTGGCGAAAGGTGGCCCGCTGTTCCTCTTCGATCCGATCCGGCCGGTGGCCGCGAACGTCATCCTGTTCGGGGCGGGACATGTGGGGCAGGCGCTGGTCCGGATTCTCGGCGGCTTGCGTTGCCGCGTGACCTGGATCGACGAACGGGCAGAGTGGTTTCCCGCGGATGTGGCGCAGAACATCGGTATCGAGATCAGCGATGCACCGGTGGAGGAGGTCGCACACGCGCCTGCCGACGCCTGTTACCTGGTCATGACCCACAGCCATGGCCTGGACCAGGCGCTGTCTGAGGCCATCCTGAGTCGTGCGGATTTCCGGTACTTCGGGCTGATCGGTTCGCTCACCAAGCGCCGGGTGTTCGAGCATCGACTGCTCGCGCGGGGCATGGATCCCGCGGTCCTTGCTCGCATGACCTGCCCGATCGGCATACCCGGCATCGAAAGCAAGGAGCCGGCGGCGATTGCGGTGGCGGTTGCCGCCCAGTTGTTGCGTGAGTTGTCCGTGGCAGCGGCCCGTCCGGACACCCGCGTGCCGGCCGGCATGTCGTTGGCTTCGCGCAGGGCCTGAAGACGATGGCAACGGCATCGATCGCGCGGATCGAACTGACAGGCATCACCAAGGTCTACCCCGCCGTCGTCGCCAACCAGGACATTTCCCTGACCGCGATGCCAGGCGAGATTCATGCCGTGCTCGGCGAAAACGGCGCCGGCAAGAGCACGCTGATGAAGATCATCTACGGCGTGATCAAGCCCGATGCCGGTGAGATCCGCTGGGAAGGCAGGCCGGTGACGATTGCCAATCCCGCCCAGGCCCGCGAATTGGGCATCGGCATGGTTTTTCAGCACTTCTCCCTGTTCGAAACGCTGAACGTCGTCGAGAACGTCGCGCTGGCCTTGCCCGGAAAGCCGGAACTCGGCGCCCTGGCGCGTCGGATCGATTCCGTGTCGCAGCGCTACGGTCTGCCGGTGGATCCGCGCCGCCGAGTGCACTCGCTGTCGGTCGGGGAGCGCCAGCGGGTCGAGATCGTGCGCTGCCTGCTGGTCAATCCCCGCCTGTTGATCATGGATGAGCCGACTTCCGTCCTGACGCCGCAGGCGGTCCGCAAACTGTTCGACACCCTTCGCCAGTTGGCGTCAGAAGGCTGCACCATCCTCTACATCAGTCACAAGCTCGACGAGATAAAGGAACTGTGCAACAAGGCGACGGTGCTGCGTGGCGGACGCGTGACCGGACACTTCGATCCACGCCAGGAGACGACGGCGAGCATGGCCCGAATGATGATCGGGCAGGACCTCCCGCACGCACAGCACGATGCGCCCCGGCCCGGCGCCGCCCGGCTGGTGCTCGACAAGCTGAGCCTGAAGTCAACCGAAGACTTCGGTACCGATCTGCACGACCTCGACCTGTCGGTGCGTGACGGCGAGATAGTCGGCATCGCCGGCGTGTCGGGCAATGGCCAGCAGGAACTGCTTGCGGCACTCTCCGGTGAGCAGGCGGTGGCGCAGGCCGACCGGATCCTGCTGAGCGGTACCCCGGCGGGGCATCTCGACCCTGCGGCCAGGCGCTCGCTGGGACTGTGTTTCGTACCGGAAGAGCGCCTTGGCCGCGGCGCCGTGCCGCAGATGTCGCTGAGCGAAAACGGGCTTTTGACGGCGCACCGCACCGGGTTCGTTCGCCGCGGGCTGATCCGCTTCGGCCTTGTGACGGCCTTCGCCGACCGCTGCATTGCCGAATACGGGGTCAAGTGCGGCGGCTCGCAGGCGCAGGCGCGCAGCCTGTCAGGCGGCAATCTGCAGAAATTCATCGTCGGCCGCGAGATCCTGCAGCGTCCGAAACTCCTCGTCGTGGCGCAGCCCACCTGGGGTGTGGATGTCGGGGCTGCTGCCTTCATCCGGCAGCGGATCATCGACTTGCGCAATGACGGGGTTGCGGTCCTGGTCCTCTCGGAAGAGCTCGACGAACTGTTCGAGATCTGCGATCGACTGGTGGTGATCGCGAAGGGACGCTTCTCGCCGCCGAAGCCGGTATCGGAAACCGATGTCGAGGAGATCGGCTTGTGGATGAGCGGGCTCTGGCCGGGCGGGATTGCGGACGTCCCGGCCGACGGCAGACCGGAGGTGGCGGATGCGTTATCGGCTTGAGGCGCGGGCGGAGCCGTCGCGGCTGATGGGTTACTTGTCACCGCTGCTGGCAGCAGGACTGACGATACTGGCCGGGTTCATCCTGTTCTCGTTTTTGGGGAGGGACCCCTTCACCGCCTTCTACACCTTCTTCATTCATCCGGTGAGGGACCTCAACGGGGTTGCGGAGTTGCTGCAGAAGTCGTCCCCGCTGATGATCATCGGGGTCGGGCTCGCCTGCGGCTACCGGGCCAATGTGTGGAACATCGGTGCGGAAGGACAGTTGATCCTGGGCGCGATCTGCGCCGGGGGCGTGGCCTTGCATTTTCATGAGTCGCAGAGCGCCCTGGTGCTGCCGCTGATGCTGCTGGCAGGCCTGCTGGGCGGCATGGCCTGGGCGGCCATTCCTGCCTTGTTGAGGACACGTTTCAGCACCAACGAAATCCTGGTCAGCCTGATGCTCGTGTATGTCGCCGGGCATCTGCTGAGTTGGCTGGTGCATGGACCCTGGAAGGATCCGGAAGGGTTCAATTTCCCGCAGAGCCGGATGTTCCCGGACTCGGCGCTCTATCCGATGCTGATCGAGGGAACCCGTCTGAACGCCGGATTCCTGGTGTCGCTGGCGATGGTGGCTGCCGGCTACGTACTGCTGAACCGCAGTTTCGTCGGTTACCAGATGAGGGTCGGCGGGCTCGCCGAACCAGCTGCGCGCTATGCCGGATTCAAGGCTCGACGGATGGTCTGGCTGGGCATGCTGCTCGGCGGCGGTGCAGCGGGAATCGCGGGTATGGGCGAGGTCGCCGGCCCGATCGGTCAGTTGCAGCCGCTGGTGTCGCCGGGGTACGGCTTCGCAGCCATCATCGTCGCCTTTGTCGGACGCCTGCATCCGCTGGGAATCCTGCTGGCGAGCCTGCTGATGTCGTTGCTCTACCTGGGCGGCGAAGCGGCGCAGATGGGTCTCGCGCTGCCGTCGGCAATCACCGGCTTGTTCCAGGGCATGCTCCTGTTCTTCCTGCTTGGATCCGACGTCTTCATCAACTACCGGCTGCGTTCGTCGAGACCTGTCGCGCCCGCGGCCCGGCTTGAGGAGGCTGCGGCTTGAGCCAGACGCTGGTCGCAATCCTCGCCGCGGCCCTGGCGGCCGG
>JBBRJB010000334.1:0-4279 GCA_038220085.1 Burkholderiales bacterium | reverse complement strand
GTCGATCATCAGTACGTGCATCGGTAACTCCTTGGGGAGCATGCAATCGCGGCCACCACCGGACGGATTCCCTCCCATCCCAAACTGTACGCCGCTGCCGCCTCCGCGACCTCACCCATTTGGCCAATACCGCGATCCGCCGCGCCTACGTAAGGTGTTTTTCGGATTGCGAGGGCGGAATGCCGCGAGCAACTGAATCGGAGTTGCCGGTGTTATCACGTTTTCCAAAACTGCGACACAGCCCCGTGATGTGAGCGGGTTCCGCATCGATCAGATCAGCAAATGAATTACCGCCGAGGGGATATCCATGAAGTTTAAACGCACCATCCGTGTTGGCTTGATCGCCGCGGCGTACGTCGCGATTGCTGCATGCAGTACGGCACCACCAGTACGCAATGCATCCGGCATGCGCACGCTTGATATCCCGGTTGGAAGCACCGGACCGGTCCATGGAGTTGGAATCGAGGGTCGCGACATCGTGTCGATGACTGACCGTATGGCCCGCGACATGTTGTCGGCTGGATTTTCCACGGGCTTGACCGCGCCGCCGCGGGTAATCGTGGATGACCGGGCTTTTTCGAATGAAGGCTCGCAACGGATCAACAAGAAACTGATCGTCAATCGCCTCCGCGTGGAGCTGAATAGGTCTGCCCAAGGGCGAATGGTATTCGTTGGTCGCGAGAACGTGGCGTTGGTGGAAGAAGAACGCCAGCTCAAGCGCGAGGGCGTCGTCGACGTCGGCACTACCGGCAGCACGAAAGCTACCGCTGGTGCTGATTTCAGGCTGACCGGAACCATCGCGACGTCGGACAGCCGCAACCCTTCCAGTGGCGTTATCCAGCGCTATAACCAGATCACTTTCGAGCTGATCGATCTGGAGAGTGCGGTGCTGGTGTGGAGCAACATCTACGAATTTGAACGCGCGTCTGCGGACGACGTCATTTATCGGTGAGCGCAATTTTTGTATTCAAATCTCGGTTCATAATCCAAGGGGAATAAAATGAAACTGTTGAAGACACTGTCACTGGTTACCACGCTGACACTTCTGCATGGCTGCGCCACCACGTCGGGTACGTCCGGCAATAATACGAAAGCCAAATCAAGCAGCCTTGCCTCGACTTCGTCGGCTGAGATAGGCGCGGGTTACGACCCGGAAATCCAGGCAATTTTCAAGGATCTGCAATCCGAGGGTGAGTGGAATGCAGTACTCAACTTCGACCGTCTTGGCCAGGCGGCATTCGCCAAGGGCGACTTGGTGCTGGCAGGCAAGGCCTTCGATGCCGCCATCGAGCGCATTGATGCTGTGTACGCCGACAACCCGGCCGCGAAAAAGGCACGCAGTGTATGGACGTCGGAAGGAACCAAGGATTTCAAGGGCGAACCCTACGAGCGGGCAATGACGTTCTTTTATCGCGGCCTCATCGACTTGGCGGAAGGCGATTACGAGAATGCAAGGGCGGCATTCAAGTCTGCGGATTTCCAGAGCACGCTGTCGCAGACCGAGGTGTACGACAACGCGTTTGTAGTGGCCACGTGGATGGCGGGCTGGGCGTCACAGTGCAACCAACAGCAAGAGACGGCAAATGATTACTACGCTAGTGCGCTGAATTCCACGCTGGCGCGGACGTCTTTCATCAAAGATGATTATCGATCGTGGTTCACACCCGAACACAACAACGGGCAGCCTGGAAATACCACTGCGGTGGTTTATCTGCGCGGCTCTGGACCATCGAAGTTCGGTGAGGGAAAGCATGCGGAACTTCTGAAGTTTAAACCTGGCACCTTTGATCAAGGCGTGGTCTTTGCAGCACATCAAAGCGGGAAGGACTTTCCGTTCAAGGATTACCGGAGCATGACCGCCGACGAACGGCTCGCTCACATGGCATCGGTCTGGACTGGCGGCTCGTCATACGAAGGTCTGAGCTACCACGCCCTGACCCGAGGCGGGCGGCAGGTTGATGGCATTCTGGAGGGCAAGGCACGGTTCAAGGACGGTGCAGAAAGCGCCGCCAAAGCCGGCGGAGCCGTGGCCGATGCGGGCGTGCAGATAGCCCTGCAAGGTGCGCTGTCGGGTAACAGTGATATGCAGGAATTCGGCTCAGCCGCCGGCGCGCTGGGCCTGCTTTTCCAACTCGGTTCCAGTGTCGCCGCATCGAGCACGAAACCCGCCGCGGATACCCGCTCTTGGTCCGCACTGCCTGAATTAGTCTACGCGGGGGATCAGTCGCTGAAGGTCGACGAACCAGTGGTGATCTCCCGACACCAGCTCGACACGGGGGTGGCGGAAACAGTCGCGCCAATGCTCGATCGCGTGGCAGGCAGCTGCCGTCTTCTCGTCGTCAGCGATGGCGTCGCCGTAGATGGCGCCGAAAGCGCGCGTCGCGGTTCCCTGCAGACCAAGGAACAAGCCAAGGTAATGAAGGCCAACCGCAAGCGCGATGCCGCGTTCAGGACTTACCTGGCAGCGGAGTTTTCCAAGCCTGCGGATACTTCGGTAGCGAGTGACCCGGTGGCAACCGCGGAGAACAATCCGTGAATAATCTCCCACCTCTGCGCAACATCGCGAAGTGGGTCGTCTGCCCGCTTGCGTTGCTGATCGCCGGCGGTTGCAGCCCGCCTTCGTCACTGCGACCGCAGTCCATGCTCAGTTGCAACCACGCGGCACTGAAAGCCAATGGAGGCGTCGCTGGGCCTGCGCTTGTGGCCGCAGCTTACGGGTCGGTCAGCGACATTCCCTTGAACGCGGTGACGGTTCTGGACAAGTCGGCATATCAGTCTGTCGTGACCCAGTCGCTGTTCTCGGAACGACTCGACGGCCAGTCGGTCCGCGTGGTGGTACGCCTGGCCAATTGCACGGATGCAGACGTGCAATTGCGTGCGCGCACTCAGTTTCTGCGAGACGACCAGTCGCCGGCTGAGTCCGTTTCCGCCTGGCAAACCGTTCACGTCCCGCCGAGAGGTTTGGCGGTCTATGACGAGATTTCGCTGGGTGGGCGCGATGTCGCTTCTTACCTGGTGGAACTTGGGAGCGATCAATGAGCGCGGCCGGCTGGAACTGCCGGTGCTGCCTGCTGGCAGGTTGTGCCGGCCTGCTCTTCGCGACCGCCGCATGGGCCGGCCAGGAAGGCTTCCAGCGACCGGGTCCAACCGTAATGACCGCGCCCTCGTCGCCGGCGCGGATACCAGTACAGGAACCGTGGGTCGATTTGCATCGGGCATTGCAACGCGCTAAGCGCGATCGCATCGTGCTGTTCTGGGAATCGATCATCAATGACCGCGTCGATACCATCTATCGCTCGGTCGAATCGATCTCCCGGAATGGGGCGGGGGGCGTCACGGCTGAAAGCTCCATCGTCCGTCGACGCAATAGTGTGGACGGAACATCTGCATCGGACTTCAGCTATCAGGAAAACCAGACCACGCAATCGTGGGTTGAACCTGATCGCGCTCAAACGACCGCTTCGGAGAGCCGGCCCCTGGCTGAACAAGCGGCGGAAACACAGTTCATGGATCAGCTGCGCCGAGGCGGTTTGCGGTTCGTGGATCGGTCACTGTCGAACCGCCTGGAGGCCGCGTCAGTGAGCGAGGTACGGCCCAATCTCCAGTCGATCGAGGCGCGGGCCTGGAAGCAGCATGCCGACTATTTGATGCAGGTGACGTCGATGCACGATGCCGGCGCGGCGACCGGCCGGGTTTTCAGGGTTTCGTTGAAGGACGTCCAAACGGGTCAGACACTGATGGACTTCATGACCGAGGCGCCAGTCCGACAGGAACGACAACGTCGATTCATCGCCACGGATGACGGTTACGCGAGAGCTCCGATGCCGGCACCGACAAACCAGCAAATCATCACGCAACTGGCGCTGGAGGTGGGTGGTCGGATGAACGCTGCATTGGCATCGAATTCGGGGCGTTGACGGAGCGAGTGGCAGTCACCCGTTGCGGAAATCGCATTTGAACCTGGGACCACGGATCAGCCGATCATCGACGAACATGGCAGTCCGCAGCAGCTTCAAAAGAAAAACCCCGCATCGCTGTGGGGTTTTTGTTGTTGCTCGAAGCGGTTGTTGCCGAGAAGTGCGGCCACGGATGGCCGCGCTTGCTCGTGCGATCAGGACGATCGCATGGGTGACTAGAAGTCCATACCGCCCATGCCGCCCATGCCACCGCCGCCACCGCCGTGGTTGTGCGCTTCTTCCTTCTTCGGGGCTTCCGCGACCATGGCTTCCGTGGTGATCATCAGGCCAGCGATCGACGCGGCGTTCTGCAACGCGGTGCG
>JBBRJB010000333.1:0-4284 GCA_038220085.1 Burkholderiales bacterium | reverse complement strand
CTTTATCCGCTGCCATTGCCGGCCGGTATCGGCCTGGAGGGCGCCGGCGAGGTCGAGGAAGTCGGCGAAGGCGTGACACATGTCAAGCCGGGCGACCGGATCGCCTATGCGAACGTGCCGCCGGGATCGTACGCCGAGGCCCGGGTGATGCCGGCGAAGTCGCTGGTCAAGCTGCCACCGTCGGTGGATTTCGAAACCGCGGCCGGCATGATGCTCAAAGGGCTCACCGTGCAGTACCTGTTTCGCCGCACCTACAAACTGCAGCAAGGACAGACGATCCTGTTCCATGCGGCCGCGGGCGGCGTCGGGCTGATCGCGATGCAGTGGGCCAAGGCCCTGGGCGTTACTGTCATCGGCACTGCCGGTTCGCGCGAGAAGGCGGAACTGGCACGCGCCCATGGCTGCGACCATGTGATCCTCTACAAGGAGGAGAACATCGTCGAGCGGGTGCGGGAACTCACGGACGGGAAGATGCTGCCGGTGGTCTACGACGGCGTCGGCAAGGATACCTTCGACGCTTCGCTGGACTGTCTCCAGCCATTCGGGCTGATGGTCAGCTTCGGCAATGCGTCCGGCCCGGTGCCGCCGATCGCCCTGACGGCGCTCAAGGGAACCCTGTACCTGACCCGGCCGAGCCTGATGCCGCACATTGCCAACCGTGCGAACCTGGACGAGATGGCAGCCGACCTGTTCAAGCAGGTCACGTCGGGCAAGGTGAAAATCCGCATCGACCAGCGTTACGCCATGGCCGACGCTGCCCAGGCGCACCGCGACATCGAAGCCCGAAAGACCACCGGTCAGACGCTGCTTCTGCCGTGACCGGGCAGCCCGACCGACGCTTCACCGCCACCGGCCGCCTGCTCGGCGGCAGCGGGCTGAGCCGGTTGCAGGCGGGCCATGCAGTAGTCGTCGGAATCGGCGGCGTCGGATCCTGGGCCGCGGAGGCGCTGGCGCGCACCGGCGTCGGCAGGCTGACCTTGATCGATCTCGACCAGATAGCTCAGTCCAACATCAATCGCCAGGTGCACGCGCTGGAATCGACCCTGGGTGCCGCCAAGGTGGAGGTGATGGCGCAGCGCATCCGTGAGATCGCACCGCAGGCGCGCGTCACCGCCATCGAAGACTTCATCGAAAGCGGCAACGTCCAGACCCTGATCCCGGGCGATGCCAGCGTGGTGATCGATGCAATCGATGCGGTTGCCGCCAAGGCCGCGCTGATCGCCTGGTGCCGCAGCCGGAAACTGCCGGTCATCACCTGCGGCGCGGCCGGCGGTCGCCGCGATCCCCTGCAACTGCGCTGCGATGATCTGGCCCGCACCACCGGTGACGCGCTGCTGGCCTCGGTGCGCTCGCGGCTGCGCCGCGATCACGGTTTCCCGCCGGCCGCAGGCGCTGCCAGCCCCGCGCTCGCGCGCAAGTTCGACGTGGCGGCGATCTTCTCGCGCGAAGCGGCGACGGGCCTGACGCCCGCGGACAGCGCCGGCGGCACCGGCGGCGCGCCGCTGGCCTGCGCGGGTTACGGGTCGATCGTGACGGTCACCGCTTCAATGGGGCTGGCGGCGGCCAGCCGTGCGATCGACACCATCCTGACGCGCAGCGAGCAGCCGCTGACCGTCCCGTCGCCACTGGCCGTGCCGTCTTTCCCGTCTTGACTCCATTGCCGAACCGGTGACAGGGCCGGCCCCGATCCGATGCGAGGGTCAGCGGCCGGGCGCAATCACCCGGTCGTCTTCCAGCATGGCGTCGGCCTTCAGGGCCGGCAGGTTGCGAAGCGACGCGTAGTACGGCGTGAAGTCGGGCGCGGTCGCCTCAATCAACCGGTCGAAGGAATCGATCACGAAGTAGGTCTGCTGGAAGTCGTCGATCATGTATTCGGTCTGCATCACCCGCATCAGGTCGAAGCGGATGAAGCGCGCGTGATGATACGGGTCGTGACCGCCATCGTCGGTGACGAAGCGCAACTCGCCCGGTGACGACAGAATGCCGGCGCCATAGGCGCGAAGACGCCCGTCCTCCAGCAGCATGCCGAACTCGATGGTGTACCAGTACAGGCGCGCCAGGTGGCTCAGTGCGTCGAGGTGCAGTGCCTTCAGGCCGCCGGCGCCGTAGGCCTGGAGATAGTCGGCGATCTTCTGGTCGAACAGCAGCGGCACGTGGCCGAAGAAGTCGTGGAACAGGTCCGGCTCGGCGATGTAGTCGAATTCCTCCGGCTCCCTGATCCAGACGGTCACCGGAAAGCGGCGGTTGGCCAGGTGTTCGAAGAAGACCGCATCCGGCAGCAGGCCGGGAACCGGCACCAGCCGCCAGCCGGTGGCCTTGGCGAGCGCTTCGTTGACGCCGTCGAAGCGCGGGATCGCGTCGGCGAAGCCGCTGCGTGCGAGCGCGGCGATCGAGTCGACGAACGCCTGGCAGGCGCGCCCCTCGATCAGCGCCGATTGGCGCGCGTACAGGCGTCGCCAGACGTTCTGATGCGCAGGAGAGTACTTGCCGTAGTCCTGTGCGACGGTAAAGTCGGCTGCGATGTTGTCGTAGTGACCCCGCAGGCCATGACTAGAGCGGGTTGCCACCGTCTGCTGGAACTCTTGTCGGGATTGCATCGCGAATCCACCTCTCTGTAGCCACTGTGCAGACCAGCCGGAACGCCACCGCAGGACCCAGGAGGACCTGGGCGGCCAGGCGCGCGAGCACGTGGTAAAAGCTCATTCGTCATGATAGGACGTAACCCGCGCGACTTCCTCCTTTGACCCCAGGATCACCGGCACCCGCTGGTGGAGCCTGTCCGGCACGATGTCGAGAATCCGCTGCCGGCCGTCGGTCGCGGCGCCCCCGGCCTGCTCGACCAGCATGGACATCGGATTGGCCTCGTAGAGCAGGCGCAGCTTGCCGGGTTTGTCCGGCTCGCGGCTGTCCGCCGGATAGAGAAAGATGCCGCCGCGGGTGAGGATCCGGTGCACGTCGGCGACCATCGACCCCACCCAGCGCATGTTGAAGTCCTTGCGGCGCGGTCCCTGCTTGCCGGCCAGCAGTTCGTCGACGTAGCGGGTGATCGGGGGATACCAGTGCCGGGCATTGGAGGCGTTGATCGCGTACTCCTTCGTCTTCTCCGGGATCACCATGCGTTCCTCGGTGAGGGACCAGGAGCCGCTCTCGCGGTCCAGGGTGAAGCTGGCGACGCCATCTCCGACGGTCAGCACCAGCACCGTTGCGGGTCCGTAGACCGCGTATCCGGCGGCCAGTTGCCGGTGCCCCGGTTGCAGGAAGCTCTTCTCGGTGGGCTCCGCAAACGGTTCGTCGCCGGCGCCGCGGCCGGCGCGTCCCGCGGCCCTGGCGCCCGGCTTGGCCCGGCCGTCGGCGCTGCCTTCCTCGAACTTGAGCACCGAGAAGATGGTCCCGATCGATACGTTGACGTCGATGTTGGACGAGCCGTCGAGCGGGTCGAACAGCAGCAGGAATTCACCCAGCGGATAGCGGTGCGGAATCGGGTAGGGCGTCTCCATTTCCTCGGACGCCATGGCCGCCAGGTGCCCGCCCCATTCATTGGCCTCCAGCAACTCGCTGTTGGCGATGACGTCGAGTTTCTTCTGGCCCTCGCCCTGGACGTTCTCGGTACCGGCCTCGCCCAGGATGTTGCCCAGCGCGCCCTTGTTGACTGAAATGCTGATTCGCTTGCAGGCGCGTGCGACGACTTCCAGCAGCAGGCGGAGTTCGCCGGGGATCAGGCCCTTCTCGCGTTGCTCCTCGACGAGATACCGAGTCAGGCTGATGTTTCTCTTGGTACGTTTGGCAGTTTTCATGGTCAGGCGGATAAAGACGAATCGGAAGGGGACCGGCGGCGGGTTGCGCCCAGCGAGCGCTCGACGATCTCGCGGACATCGGTGGAACGGGCCTGCGCGGCGACCTTCCGCAGCGCCGAGCGCATCTGCTCGCCGAGCGGTGCGATGAACTTGGTATGCCGGTCAAGTGCGCGGGCCAGCCGCGCGGCGACCTGCGGATTGACCCGGTCCAGGGCCAGCACCTGGTCCTGCCAGAGTTGGTAGCCACGCCCGTCCTCGCGGTGGAACTCCGTCAGGTTGCCGGTGCAGAAAGCATTGAGCAATGCGCGGACCTTGTTGGGGTTGTCGCTCGAGTAGGCTTCATGCCGCGTCAGTGCCAGCACGCGATCGAGCACCGGCTCGGCCCCGGGCAGCCGGTGCATGGTGGCCTGCAGCATGAACCACTTGTCCATCACGGCGGGTTCGTCGGAGTATTCGCCGGCGAACCAGGCCAGCGCCGCATCGCTTCGCG
>JBBRJB010000332.1:0-4289 GCA_038220085.1 Burkholderiales bacterium | reverse complement strand
GCCGTAGCGGTAGTGGCCGAACATGTCCAGCGTCACGAAACTGGTCCCGGCGAAGTTGCGCTCGTCGCCCAGGATACGATCGAGTTCCAGCGGGTGGCCGATGCTTTCATGGATCTGCAGCATCATCTGGTCGGGCATCAGGAGCAGGTCCCGTTCGCCGCTCGGGCAGTCCGGCGCCAGCGCGAGTTCCACTGCTTCCTGCGCGATCCGGGGCCCGTCGGACAAGAGCCCGGACTGTGCCAGTACCTCCAGGCCGCCCTGGCGGCAGAAGCCGTTGTACTGGCCTGCCGCCGTGCGTGTCTGGGTCTGATTGCCGGCCCGCGCCACGGCGCTCAGGTTGGGAATGACGAAATGCAGGCGCTGATGAGCCCGGCCGCCGTCGCCGGTCAGGTGGATCTGCTCGGTGTCGAGGAACCAGGCTTGCGCGCTCCAGTCGACGATGCGCGGGTCGCCGCGCAGCGAGGCGCAGGCAGCCTGGAGCAGGTCGAACCGTTCAGCCAGGCTGGACGGCAGCGGTTCAAGCGACGGCCCCCGATAGTCGCCGCTGGCCGACGGCATCCGCATGCGGCTGTAGTCGAATCCGCCGCGCCCGCCCATCGCGCGTGCGAGTGAGCGCGCCTGTGTGAACGCGCGCCGCAGCCCTGCGGTGCTGAAGTCCGCGCAGGCGGCATGAGCCATGCCGCCCTGGTCCACGACGGTGACCATCAGGCCTGCGTCGCGGGTACGGGCCGGTGCTTCGGCAATGTCCTGGCGAACGCGCAGGCTCTCGCCGGTTTCCGAAACGGCGCGCAGCGACCAGAAGTCGCAGACGGGCGCTGCCGCCGCCGCCCGGGTGCGCAGCGTTGCCGGATCGATCGGGAAGGACATCGGCGGCACCAGCTAGAACCAGGTGCTCAGCGCATCGACGACGCGGTAGTCGTCATCCACCATCAGCACCACGCGCCACTTGTCGAAGGTGGTGCAGGGATGGGAAATCGCGCAACCGACGCGGTCGCCGAATGCGGGCAGGGTGCCCGGGTCGCCGCGCAGGAAAGCGTGCTGATCGTTCAGTGCGCTGATCTTCCAGGAGGGATGCGCCTCGCAGCGCGTGAGCGCCTCGGCATGACCGCGCACGTGCCAGCGAGGCATCGGCAGGTCCAGGTCGTGCGAAACGTCGCGCTTGCCCATGGTAAGGATGGCAAGTCCGGGCTCGGGCGTCGACTGCACCACGCTCCACACCTCCAGCGCCGGGCGCAGGCCTTCGCCCAGCGGGGCGATGGCCGGCTCTCTTTGCGCGAGGCGCGTCCACAGCTTGCGGTAATGGCCGTCGTCGTGAGTCAGGTAGCAGCCGCTGCGCAGCACGATGCGGGTGGGACGATCGCCCAGCTTGCGAGGCAGCGCGGTGATGAGGTCGAAGTACGCCGACCCGCCGGCCGACAGCAGCACGGTGTCGTCTTCGAACAGACCTTCCTCGGCGCAGCGGCCTGCCAGGTCGCCCATGTCGGCGACGAAGGCCCGGATGCCGTTCTCCTTGGCCTCGGCGGATTGCGCCGGAATGGCCGCTTCATACCCCTCGATGCCGACCAGCCGCAGCACCGGCGACGCGGCGACCGCCCGCGCCAGCTTGAGGCCGTCGTCGACGCTGCGCACCCCGGTCCGGCCGCCGGGCATGCCCAGTTCCACCATCAGGGGCAGGGCCCGCCTGGGGCCACGATCGCGCCCGACCCGGTCGAGCGCGGCAATGCCCTCCAGCGAGTCGACCACGGCGATGAAGTCGACATCCGGGCGCTCGGCCAGGATGTCGAAGGCCCAGCGCTGGACAGCCGTGCCGGCAAGCTGGTTGGCCAGCAGCACCCGCTTGACGCCAGAAGCGAACATCACCGCCGCCTGCTGGACGGTGGCGGCGGTGATGCCCCAGGCGCCGTCGGCCAGCTGACGCTGGAACAGCGCCGGGCTCATGGTGGTCTTGCCGTGGGGCGCAAGGCAGACATCGAAGCGCTCGAGGAATGCATTCATCCACTTCGAGTTGTGGTCCATCGCGCTGGCCTTGATGATTGCCAGCGGATACGGCAGCTCGTCGTCGAGGGCATGCCAGCCGGCCTCGCGCGCGCCCTTCGCATCGGTCGGGCGATCCGCAGAGACGGGCAACCCCTTGGTCAGCGGCGGCAGGCAGAGGTAATGCAGCGGGTCCATGACAAGTCGATTCCCGGGACAGGTTAGGCTGAGGCGTGCAGCGTAACCTGCGATCATAGGCGATCGGGCTGGAGGAGTCTTCGGCACGCCTGATTCAGATTTCCATCCCGCGTATCCGCCGCACCAGCGCGCGGGTGGCCGGGTCGATCTCAGGGTCGTCCCGACCGCCGAGCACCGCTTCGACCGCGGTTGCCATCACCTTGCCGTACTCGACCCCGAACTGGTCGAAGGCATTGATGCCGAGGATCACGCTGGCGACGAACGTGGCATGCTCGTAGGCGGCCAGCAGGGCTCCAAGCGGGCGCGGATCGATTTTCTGCAGCAGGATCACGGTGCTGGGGCGGTTGCCGGGAAAGGCCTTGTGCCAGTTCTTGCCCTTGTCCGGACTGCCGCCGGGTGCCGTTGCCGCCATCGGTTTGCCGAGCGCCAGCGCGGCGCTCTGCGCCAGGCAGTTCGCTATCAGGATGTCCTGGCGCGGGTCGTCCGGGGGCAGCGCCAGTTCAGGTTCGCGGGCGACGATGAAATCGACCGGCACGACGTCCGGCCCCTGGTGCAGTTGCTGGAAGAAGGAGTGCTGGGCATTGGTACCGCTGACACCCCAGATCACCGGCGCGGTCGGGCGCTCGGACCTGGAGCCGTCCAGCAGGGCGGACTTGCCGTTGCTCTCCATGATGAGTTGCTGCAGGAAAGCGGGCAGCAGCCGCAGCCGCTCCGCGTAGGGGATCACCGCCTGGGTGGCACAGCCCAGGGCGTTGCGGTTCCAGATCGACAGCAGTCCCAGCCATACCGGCAGGTTGCGTTGCGCCGGTTCATCCCTGAAATGCCGGTCCATGGTGGCGGCGCCGTCGAGCAGGGCATCGAAGGCGTCGGGGCCGCAGGCCGCGGCGATGGAGATGCCGACCGACGACCAGAGGGAATAGCGTCCGCCCACCCAGTCCCAGAAGCGCAGGACCTGGTCCGGCTGGATACCGTAGCCGGCGGCGGCATCCGGATTGGCGGTGACGCCGATGAGATGCCGTGCGGCGCCGCTCGCGTCGGCGCCGGCGGCCCGCAGCCAGCGCCGGGCGGCGTCGGCATTGGCGAGGGTCTCGCGGGTGGTGAAGGTTTTGGAGACGACCACGAAGCCGGTGACATGCGGGTCCAGGTCCGCGAGCGCGAGATGCAGGTCCGACGGGTCCACGTTGGCGACGAAGCGGACCTCCATGGCATGCGGATTGTCCGGCGTGTTCGAAGCGGGGTGCGGCGGCGCCAAGGCGTCGCAAACCAGCCTCGGGCCGAGGTCCGAACCGCCGATCCCGATGCAGACCAGGTGCTTCAACGGCAGATCGGAGAATCCCCGCAGCCGGCCTTCGCGCAGCCGTCGTGCCAGCAGGCGGATACGCTCGCGTTCACCGGCGACCTCTTCCGCCACCTGGGCGCTGCCGCCGACGCCGCGCAGCGCCATGTGCAGGGCCGGGCGCTCTTCGGTCGGATTCATGATGGCGCCGGCAAAGAGGAGGGCGCGGGCTTCGTCGAGCCGGGCCGCCTTGGCCATCGCGAACAGCGTTTGCAGTGCCTCGTCATCGACGCGCTGCTTGCTGAAGTCGGCCAGGAGGCCGCCAGCTTCCAGTGTCATCCGCGCCGGCCGGCCGGCGTCCGACAGCAGCTCGCGCAGGTGTGTGCCGGACAGGCGGCGAGCCTGCTGCTGCAACGCCCGCCAGGCCGAGCGCGGAGTCCTGGGACGATTAGGTGTCACGTGTCATTTGTCCGAGAATGCGGGTCGGGCGATGGTAACGGGTCCACCTGAATCATGCAGTTCCACCCCCTTTCGGACTCATCGCGATGAACCGTCGCCACCAGTTCGAATTCATCCTGCTCGCAGCCATCTGGAGCGCCTCGTTCCTCTTCATGCGAGTGGCCGCGCCGGAGTTCGGCCCGGTCCCGCTGATGCTGATGCGATGCGGAATCGGCGCGGCGGTGCTCCTGCCGATCGCATGGGCGCGCTTCGGCAGTGCGCGTCTGGTCGGGCGGGGGCGCGAGCAAGGCGGCCGCCTGTTCGTCGCCGGCCTGTTCAATTCGGCGATCCCGTTCGTGTTGTTCGGCTTCGCGGCGCTGACGCTGTCCGCGGGATTCGCGTC
>JBBRJB010000331.1:0-4294 GCA_038220085.1 Burkholderiales bacterium | reverse complement strand
CGCCCTTGAAGCCCTGGAGGCCGAACAGCGATTCGGCGGTTTCGGTGGCGATCGGCAGGATGCGGGTCGAACCCGGGAGGAGCCCGCAAGCGCTCTCGAAAGCGTCCAGGTAGTGGTCCAGGCGACGCAATTGTTCGCCGGAAGCGCACTTGGGCAGGACGATCCCGTCCGGTCGCGTCGGCATCACTGCGGCGAGGTCGTCCAGTGCGAGCCCGGAGTCGAAGGCGTTGATCCGGACGAACAGGAACTGCCGCCCCCGGTTCAGGAGCATCTGCCGCGTGCAGTCGCGCGCCGCGCGCTTCTGGTCGGGTGCCACCGAATCCTCCAGATCCAGGATCAGCGCGTCTGCATTGCCGCTGCAGGCCCGTTCAAACTTGCGTTGCGAGTCACCGGGTACGAAAAGCATTGAGCGGATGATCATGGGGCTGTTATGGGACTGGGGTACGGGGTTCCTCGATCGGCGGCGTGCGGGGCTTCGGTGGTTCGCGCACTTCGTCCGGACGGTGCCGGGTCTTGTCGGGCCAGTCATTGGCCGGATCGGGCTTGTCGGGATCGTCGTCGATCGGGACGTCCGGGGTCTGGTGGGCGGATAGTGTCATGTCGGGGTTCCTTGCCTGCAAGCATCGTATGGGACGTTGGGGCAGTCTTTCATTGAAGCCGGTGGCAGTCAACCGTGTCCGGGACCGGTCAGCGCATCCCGCCCATGCCACCCATGCCTCCGCCCATCATGCCTTTCATCGAGCGCATCATCTTCGCCAGTCCGCCCTTCTGCATCTTCTTCATCATGGCCTGCATCTGCGAGAACTGGTTCAGCAGGCGGTTGACCTCCTGGACCGGCACTCCCGAGCCGGTGGCAATACGCCGTTTGCGGCTGGCCTTGATGAGTTCCGGTTTCGCGCGTTCCATCGGGGTCATGGCATGAATGATGCCTTGCATTCGCCGCATCTCGCGCTCGGCGCGATCCATGTCGCCGGGACCGGCTTTGCCCTGCATCTCGGCCGGCAGCTTGTCCAGCAGCGACGACAGCCCGCCCATCTTCTTCATCTGGCCGAGTTGCTGAAGGAAGTCGTTGAGGTCGAAGCGCGAGCCGCCCTTGAGCTTTTCCGCCAGCCCGCGGGCGGCGTCCTGGTCGACATTGGCCTGGGCCTGCTCGACCAGCGCGACGATATCGCCCATGCCAAGGATGCGGTTGGCCATCCGGTCCGGGTGAAAGACGTCCAGGCCATCGAGCTTCTCGCCGACACCGACGAACTTGATCGGCTTGCCGGTGATCGACCTGACCGACAGCGCCGCGCCACCGCGCGAGTCCCCGTCGAGTTTGGTGAGTACGACACCGGTGAGCGGCAGTGCGTCGCTGAAGGCCTTGGCGGTGTTGACCGCGTCCTGCCCCTGCATGGCATCGACCACGAACAGGGTTTCGACCGGTGCCAGTACCCGGTGCAGCTCGCTGATCTCGGCCATCATGGCCTGGTCGATCCCGAGGCGACCGGCGGTGTCCACGATCAGGACGTCGTGATAGTGATTCTTCGCCCAGGCCACCGCCGCGCGGGCAATGTCGGCCGGCTTCTGGTCGGCCTGCGAAGCGAAGAAATCCGCGCCTGCCTGGGCGGTGACGGTCTTCAGCTGTTCGATTGCGGCGGGTCGATAGACGTCGCAGGAGACGGTCAGCACCTTCTTGCGGCGGCTCTGCCGAAGCCAGCGGGCGAGCTTGCCGACCGTGGTGGTCTTGCCGGCGCCCTGCAGTCCCGCCATGAGGATGATCGCGGGCGGCTGGCTGGCCAGGTCGAGTTCCGCCGTGGTGCCGCCGATCAGGTCGGTCAGCGCCTTGTTGACGACCCCGACCAGCGCCTGCCCCGGCGTCAACGACTGCAGCACGTCCTGGCCGACGGCCCTTTCCTTGATGGTGGCGATGAACTCGCGCACCACCGGCAACGCCACATCCGCCTCAAGGAGGGCGATCCGGATCTCCCGGAGCATCTCCTGGGTATTGGACTCGGTCAGGCGCGCTTCGCCGCGCATTGTCTTGACGACGCGGGCGAGTCGTTGCGAAAGGCTTTCCAGCATAGGTCGTTCCGTGCGCGGATGGTGTGCGGGGTGGCGGCGAAACCGGTGTCGGGCCCCCGCGACGCGGGCATCGATCACCTGCACCGCGACGCGGCCACACCGCGCCGGCAGGGTAAACTGGCTGCGTGAGCATTGTACTGATTCTGTTCCTGCTGCCGGCGGCCCTGTACGCCGTTGCCTGGGGCTTGAGCCTTCACGGCAGGCGTCCCGCGCTGACTGGTTCGCTGCTGGCGCTTGCGCTGGTGTTCCACGCGGGCAGCCTGGTTCTGCCGTGGAAAGCCGGCAGTTTCCATTACGGGTTCGCCAAGCTGCTGTCCGCCACCGTGTGGATCGGCGTGCTGCTGGTCTGGGTCGAAAGTGCCCGGGTGGAGATCAGCCGCCTGTCGTCGTTGCTGGCGCCCCTGGCCATCGTGCTGGTGGTGGTGCCTTATTTCTTTCCCGGTGTCGCTTTCGACCTGCAGGCACAACCGCCGCTGTTCGTGCCGCACGTGATCGTCGGGACACTCGCCTATGGCGTGATGTTCCTGGCCGCCATGCAAGCACTGCTGATGGCCGCGGCGGAGCAGCGCCTGCATCCGCAGCGTTCGTCGGAGGGTTCCGGCCTGCTGACTTCCCTGGCCGGAGGCACGATGCCGCTGCCGCCCCTGCTGGTGCTGGAGCGCATCCTTTTCCGGGTGATCGCGGTGGGTTTCGTATTGCTGCTGATGACCACGGTGACCGGCATCTTCTTCTCCGAAGAGACCTTCGGCAAACCCCTGCCGGTCAATCACAAGACCGTCTTCTCCCTGGTATCCACCGTCTTTGTCGGGGTGCTGCTGGCCGGGCACTGGCTGTGGGGCTGGCGGGGCCGGATCGCGATCCGGCTGACACTGGGCGGATTCCTGCTGCTGCTGCTGTCCTATGTGGGCAGCAGGTTCGTGCTGGAAGTCGTCTTGAGGCGCATCTGACGTGAGGCGGAACTGACGTGGGCAAACTGGCGCTCTGGGCACTGGTGGCGGTGGTGGTGCTGCTGCTGTTGCGAACCATCGGCGCGGGCAAACGGCGCCCGCGCGACGATCGCGCGGACGGTGAATCAGCTGGCGGTGCCAGGCAGCCGCAGGCAGGGGATCCCGAGCGGCGCGGTGATGCCGGCGAACTCATCCTCGGTTGCGCCGTCTGTGGCACGCACGTGCCGTCCTCGGATGCGGTGTTCGCACGCGGGAAGGTGTTCTGCGGTCCCGAGCACCGCGACCAGGACGAGCGGCGTGCGGGAGCGAAGGCCTCGAAATGACCCAGGCGGCCGGCCGCTACCTGGCGCCGGCGACGCCGTCGTTCTGGACTTCCCTTCGTTATCTCTCCGACGCCCGCCTTGCCGTGGCCGGGTTGCTGCTTTTCTACGTACCCTGGCTCGGGCGGGATGCGGCCCGCGAGGCCACCTTCGACGCCCCGCTGTTTCTCCTGGTCGCTTCTGCGTACTTCATGGCCGCGCTCCTGTGGTCCGTGCTCGTGCGCCTGACCCGTCGCGGCTTTCACGTCCAGTTGCTGGCGCAGATCGTGGCAGACCTCGTGGTCATCGGGCTTGTCGTCTACGCCGCCGGCGGGGCCCGCAGCGGGCTGGGCGTGCTCATGATCACCCCTACTGCCGGCGCCGCGATCCTCTCTACGCCACTGCTCTCGATGTTCATTGCGGCCAGCGCCTCGATGGTGCTGCTCACGGAGAGCCTGTGGCGAAGTCTTCGCATGGACGGCGAAGGCCAGGCCGCAACGGAGGGGGGCCTGTTCATTGCTGCGGTCATCAGCGCCACCCTGTTCATCATCGCGATCATCGTCAACCGGCTGGCGCGGCGGCTCACGGACCAGGAGCGTCTTGCCTTCAGTCGCGGCGAGGATCTGCGCAACCAGGTCGCCATCAACGAACTGGTGATCGCGGAACTGGACCGTGGCGTCGTGGTCTTCAATCGGGACGGTCGCATCAGAGGCATGAATCCCCTGGCCCGCCGGATCCTCGGGCTTCGCGACGGTGCGCCGGTCTCCGAAGTGGACGCTTCGGCCATGGCTTCGTTGCGGGATCTCACCACCAGCCGTCGGCTGGTCGCGGATCTGAGCATGGCGACCGACGGCGATCGCCGGACCAAGATCCGTGCCCGCGTGCTGACATCCGGCGGCAGGACGCCTTCGATGGTGGACCGGGTGGTGCTGCTCGAGGACCTCGAAACCATCGAGGATCGGGCCCGGCAACTGAAACTCGCAT
>JBBRJB010000330.1:0-4339 GCA_038220085.1 Burkholderiales bacterium | reverse complement strand
GCCCGCGAAAAGGGCAAGGCGATGCTGAATTCGGGCGCCGCCACCTCGGATCTCACCGGGAAAGCCTGCTCCCCGAACACGGTGCACTGGACTTATGACACCTGGATGCTGGCCAACGGAACCGGCAGCGCCATCGTCGCGACCGGCGGTGACTCCTGGTTCTTCCTGACTGCGGACTATGCCTTCGGCCATGCGCTCGAGCGCGACACCGAGGAAGTGGTCAAGGCTGGTGGCGGCAAGGTCGTCGGCAAGGTGCGCCATCCGCTGAACACGCAGGACTTCTCGTCCTTCCTGCTGCAGGCACAGGCGTCCAAGGCGAAGATCATCGGCCTGGCCAACGCCGGTGGCGACACCATCAACTCGATCAAGCAGGCTTCCGAATTCGGTATCGTCAAGGGCGGACAGAACCTGGCCGGGCTGCTGGTGTTCCTGACCGACGTGCACGGCCTGGGACTGCCGATCGCGCAAGGACTGATCATGACGGAGACCTTCTATTGGGACCTCAATGACCAGACCCGTGCCTGGGCGAAGCGATTCGTCGAGAAGAGCGGCGGCAAGTATCCGACCATGGTGCAGGCAGGTGTCTACAGCTCGATCCTTCACTACCTGAAGGCAGTCGAAGCCGGCAAGACGGACGACGGCACCAAGACGATCGCCAAGATGAAGGAACTGCCGACCGACGATCCGCTGTTCGGCAAAGGCAGCATCCGGGAAGACGGCCGCAAGATCCATCCGGCCTATCTGTTCGAGGTAAAGAAGCCGGGCGAGTCGAAAGGTCCTTACGACTACTACAAGCTGCGCACCACCATCCCCGCGGAGAAGGCCTTCCGTCCGCTGAAGGACGGCGGCTGCCCGCTGGTCAAGTAAGGGCATGAGCGAGGGCGCGACGTGAGCGGCCCAGCCTGAAGTAATACCCGCATGCCGCCCGGCCGCTCAATGGCCGGGCGGTATGCGGTTCAATCGCACAGCAACAGACGGATCCGGCAGCAGATGGAGATCTTCGGCGTACCGACGCAGGCCTTGTTCGGGCAATTGCTGATCGGACTGATCAATGGCTCGTTCTACGCACTGCTGTCCCTGGGTCTGGCCGTTATCTTCGGCCTGCTCAACATCATCAACTTCACCCACGGTGCCCAGTACATGATGGGCGCCTTCGTTGCCTACCTGCTGCTCAACAAGCTGGGCATCGGCTACTGGTGGTCGCTCCTCATTGTGCCCGCAGTCGTCGGCGTCTTCGGCGCGATCATCGAGCGCCTGATGATCTCGAAGCTGTACAAGCTCGACCACCTCTACGGCTTGCTGCTGACCTTCGGGATCGCGCTCATCATCCAGGGGTTGTTCCGCAACGCCTACGGCTCCTCGGGCCAGCCGTACCCGATACCCGCTCTGCTGTCCGGCGGCCAGAACCTGGGCTTCATGTTCCTGCCCAACTATCGCGGCTGGGTCATCGTCGCATCCGCGATCGTCTGCCTGAGCACCTGGTTCGTGATCGAGCGCACCAAGCTCGGCGCCTACCTCAGGGCGGCGACCGAGAACCCGCAACTGGTGCAGGCCTTCGGCATCAACGTGCCGCGGATGATCACCATGACCTACGGCTTCGGCGTGGCGCTGGCAGCTTTCGCCGGGGTCATGGCCGCACCGATCTATTCGGTCAGCCCGCAGATGGGAGAGAACCTCATCATCGTCGTGTTCGCGGTGGTCGTCATCGGCGGCATGGGATCGATTCTCGGTGCGGTGATCACCGGCTTCGGCGTGGGCCTGATAGAAGGCCTGACCAAGGTGTTCTATCCGGAGGCCTCCAATACGGTGATCTTCGTGATCATGGCGATCGTCCTGCTGATCAAACCGGCCGGACTTTTCGGCACCCAGAAATAGGCTGATCATGGCGGTCAACACACCGATTACCGAACGCGATGCGGGCAAGCCGGCTGCCGGCGATGCTGGCAGCCGCGCTCCTGCGAATAGCGAGAATGGCGGTCAGCTGAAGATCGCGTTCGCCATCATGCTGGTCTTCTTCATCGCCGCACCCTTTGTGGTGTATCCCGTGTTCCTGATGAAGGTGATGTGCTTCGCGCTGTTCGCCTGCGCATTCAACCTGCTGATCGGCTTCGGCGGGCTGCTGTCGTTCGGGCATGCCATGTTCCTGGGCACCGCCGGCTACGTCTCGGCGCATGCGGCCAAGGTCTGGGGCTTCACGCCGGAGCTTGCTGTGCTCTTCGCCACCCTGAGTTCCGTGGCCCTGGGCTACGTGACGGGGCAGCTGGCGATCCGGCGACAAGGCATCTATTTCGCCATGATCACGCTGGCGCTGGCGCAGATGGTGTACTTCTTCTATCTCCAGACACCGTTCACCGGCGGCGAGGACGGCATCCAGGCGGTACCGCGGGGCAGATTGTTCGGGCTGGTGGATCTCTCCAACACCTGGGCGATGTACGTCTTCGTGTCGGTCATTTTCTTTGCCGCCTTCCTGATGATCTGGCGGATCGTGCATTCGCCGTTCGGCCAGGTGCTCAAGGCGATCCGGGAGAACGAGCAGCGCGCGACCTCCCTGGGATACGACACCGACCACTTCAAGCTGATGGCTTTCGTGCTGTCCGCCGGATTCGCTGGCCTGGCCGGTGCGGTCAAGGCGCTGCTGTTCCAGCTGGCTTCGCTGACGGACGTCTACTGGACAATGTCCGGGGAAGTGGTGCTGATGACGCTCCTGGGCGGCATGGGTACGCTGTTCGGCCCGGTGGTGGGCGCCGCGATCATCATCACAATGCAGAACTATCTGGCCCAACTGGGCGCCTGGGTCACTGTGGTCCAAGGTACGATCTTCGTCGTCTGCGTCCTGGCATTCCGGCGGGGCGTGATCGGCGAGATTGCCTACCGGATGAAAAAGCCGCTCTAGGAGCCTGTCGGAGTATGGGAAGGGGTCGCGCGGCGGACGACAGGCTCCTGGGGCGCCCTTGATGACAGGGCGCTTGCGCTGGCTGGTCCTGGTGCTGGTGCTGGCCGTGACGACGGCTGCGAGTTCGATGCTGGCCGGCCTGGCAGTCGCCTCCGACACAACGGGCGCGTCCACCGTCAAGCGGCCGCAGCGCGCCAAGCCCGACAAGCCCGCCGGCACGGCGGCCAAAGCGGCCAAAGAGACCAAAGCCGCGCCCATCATGATGAGGCCCGAAGCATGCGGCGAGCCACCAGCCGCCGGATTGGACACGCCCGCTGCCTACAAGCGCGAGATGGCCTGCCTCATTCATGCGCGCAATGGCGCACACCTGTACGACGGCGCTCCGCCGCCGGCGCTGCGCTCTGTTGTGGTGCTGTCGATTGGCGTCGATCCGGCAGGCCGACTGGTTCGTGTCAGGGTGCTCCGGTCTAACGGTATCAGGGAACTGGAACATCGCGCCGTGCAGAGCGTACGCGCCGCGACGCCACTGCCGGCGCCCGGAAAACCGATGATCAGGCAGGGCAGGACGGAAATCACCGAGACCTGGCTGTTCCGGGACGACGGTCGCTTCAGGGTGCGCAGTCTCGCCTCGGTGCAGGCCGCGTCTGGCTATTGAGGATTGCCAGGGTCTCGCTCCTGCAGATATACCCCCTGCCCGGCAAGTGCGACTTGCAACGGCGCAGTGGCGACATGGCGTGGCTCGACGCCAGCCTGGACCGCCTGGGCGGCGGCCACGCCCGCTGCCTGCCCCGTGACCCAGCACTGCGGTATTTCCCTGAGGAACCCGTGCGAGTTGGTGTCGCAGGACATGTGGCGTCCGCAGGCGAGCAGTCCGTCCAGTTTGCGCGGCACCAGCGCGCCGTACGGGATCGAGATGCTGGGAAAGACCTGCGACAGGCTCGGCGAGACACCGACCTCGTCGTCGAACACGGTGCCGGTCGGCCACTGCGCGCGGGTGACGCTGCTCACGCCCGCAAGCCGGCGGCTGTGGCGCACGCCCAGTTGCGGCGCGCTCAACATGAGATAGGCGTTCTCGAATCCCGGGGCGTTCTCCCGATAGAACGCGAGGTGTCCGGCCATCGCGCGATGGGAGCGGATCTCCACTTCGGTCTGGTCGTCGATGTCGATCGCGGAGTAGCCGGCCAGGCGCGGGCCCATGAACAAGGCGATGTCGTCGCGCCAGGACACGAACGGCCGCTCGATCAGGCCGATCCGTTCCCGTCCCAGTGCCATGAAGGCTGAGTACTGCTCCGGCTGGCCGGTGCGGAACTCGATCCAGCGCGTCATGTCGACCCCGCCGAACAGCCACGCCGTATTCATGCAGTGGTGGATGTCCTCGTCGGCGAAGTTCGACTCGTATTGCGCGCCGGCTCGCGCGAACAGGTCCCCGTCGCCGGTTGCGTCGAT
>JBBRJB010000329.1:0-4350 GCA_038220085.1 Burkholderiales bacterium | reverse complement strand
TGGATCAGCCGGCGCCGATCGCCTCGATCGTGAGAAGCCAGTACCAGGGCGCGCGGCGTGCCGACCTTGGAACACTCGACGTTGCCGCCCTGTTCCTGCATGTGACCGGAAAACCGGCGCCCCCCGCGGCCTGAGCGCGCGCCCCTGACGGAACTCGCCACGCAGACCCCAGGAGCCTGCGCGGCAGAAGGAGGGGGCGCGTTGGCTCCTAGGCCCGCGCCGCCGGTGACACTCTTGCCTGGACACCGCCCCGCTCGTTGTGAACGAAGATCCGCCCGAGCTTTCGCACGGTCACGGTGGAGGAGGTGAATCCCTTCAGGCCATCGCCGGGGCAACTTCCTGCGAAGATCTGGGCCGTGTTCCTGCCCTTATCGTCGTACACGAAAACAATGTGATGCCGTTCGACGGCAGTGCTGATCGACATGATGCTATCCATCCAACGTCCGATTGCATCCGACAAGCCGGAGTGCCCCTCGATTTTACGGCGCCGGAATCCCGGATTTGCGCTTGTAAATCAATGTATGTTGCGTTTACGCCAATCACTGCAATGGGTACCGATCGTTGGTCGTAAAACAGGCCTGTCCGGTGGGATCGGCGATTGCTGAAGACCTGGTTCAAGCAAAGGAACACAGCCGATGAGCATCAACCAACCTGTGACGCCCAATGACATGAATCCCGGACCGGCGCCCATACCGGATGCCCCGGGACAGCCCGGGATCGGCGACACCACCTGCCCTGAATGTCATGGACAAGGCACCCTGAAGGACCATACCGAGTGCACCAATTGCGGCGGCACCGGCCGCATTGCCGAGTCGGTCGGCGGCGCCTGAGCAGCCGGTTCCTGTCCTCTGGATCCGGTATTGGCTGTGGACCCGGCTCAGCCCGGCTGCTGTCCGTCCTGCGCGACGAAGGGGTTCTCCAGGATGCCGATACCCTCGATCTCGATCCGCACCGTGTCGCCGGGCTGGAGGAAGACAGGAGGCTTCATGCCCATGCCCACACCGGACGGCGTCCCGGTGGCAATGATGTCGCCAGGCAGCAGCGTGATGCCCCGCGAACAGGTTTCGATCAGCGTGGGAATGTCGAAGATCAGGTCCGTCGTTCGCGCGTCCTGACGCAACTCGCCATTGACCCAGCAGCGCACACGGGTGTTCTGGCCGTCGAGCTCATCCGCGGTGACCAGCCAGGGCCCCATCGGGCAGAAAGTATCGAAGGACTTCCCGAGGTCCCACTGCTGGTGACGCATCTGGACGTCGCGTGCCGTGACGTCGTTGACGATCGTATAGCCGTAGACATGGCTCATCGCGGCCGCGCGCGAAATGTTGCGGCCACCGCGGCCGATCACCACCGCGAGTTCCGCTTCGTAATCGATCTGCGACGAGACGCTGCCCGGTAGTTGCACCACCTGGCCGGGTCCGACAACGCATTCCGGCACCTTGGTGAAGACGATCGGCCATGCGGCCGCGTTCGCACTGCTGTCCTTGAATACGGAGCCGGAAAGTTCCTTGGCGTGTTCGTGGTAGTTCCGGCCGACACAGAAGATATTCCGGCGCGGGGCCGGAATCGGCGCCTGCAGCACGACGTCGCCGATCGGGATCGCGGGTCCCACCGGCTGGGGACTCGCAACACCGGCGGCCGCACCGGTCACGAGCGCCAGAACCCCGCCGCCCTCGGCTTGCACCGGCAGACCCAGGGGCTGCACGGATTTCCCGTCCGAGGACACGATGCCAACGTGCCGACGCCCGCCGTGATCGAATGTTGCCAGCCTCATCTGCCCTGCTCCTGTCGTTCTTTGTGAGGATGCTAGCAAACCAGCGCCGGCCCGTCCGGCAAGAAGCTGGGCAGCCGTCAGCCCGCTCACCAGAGGCGGCGCGCGAGCTTGCGCAACTCGCTGAACCACAACACCACGCTGGCCATGGCAAGGCAGACCAGCCACTGGTCCAGTGTCAGCGGCTCGGTGCCGAAGGCGACATTGAGGAAGTCCACGTGAACCACCGCCACCTGGAGCAGGATCGACAGGCCGACCGATCCCCACAGCCACGGATTCACGAATCCGTGCCGGAACGCGCTGGTCGTCTCCGAGCGGGCGTTGAAGCAGTTGAACAACTGGGCCAGGACCAGCACCGTGAACCCGGCGGTGCGGGCATTGTCGAGACTCCTGGCACCCTCGATGAGCCCGCCCGGCAGGTACAGGTCGATCGTCAGCAGGGTCACCACCGCCATCACCAGGCCGATCTCCGCCACGCCCGCCCACATGCGCCGATCGATCACCCGGTCGGTCAGGCGGCGGGGTGGACGCGACATCACGTCGTCGGTCTGCGGGTCGATGCCGATTGCAAGTGCCGGGCCCGCGTCCGTCACCAGGTTGATCCATAGGATCTGGGTAGCCAGCAACGGCAGCACAGCCGCCTCGCCGGCATCAGTCAGCCCGATCAGGCCGGCAAGAACCACGCCGCCGAAGACGGTCAGCACCTCACCCATGTTCGATGACAGCAGGTAGCGCAGGAACTTGCGGATGTTGTCGAAGATGCTGCGGCCTTCACGGACGGCATCGATGATGGTCGCGAAATTGTCGTCGGCAAGGATCATCTTGGCGGCCTGCCGAGTGACTTCGGTGCCCGCTATTCCCATGGCGATGCCGATATCCGCCGACTTCAGCGCCGGCGCATCGTTCACGCCGTCGCCGGTCATCGCGACGATCTCGCCCTGCGCCTGCAGCGCGTCGACGATCCGGAGCTTGTGGGCCGGCGAAACCCGCGCGTAGACGGCCGTCGTGCGCACCGCCTGCGCAAGACCGGCGTCGTCGAGCTCATCCAATTCCGGCCCGCTCAGCGCGGGAACGCCGGGCGCGACGATCCCGAGGTCGGCGGCAATGCGCGCGGCGGTCCCGGGATGGTCGCCGGTGATCATCACCACACGGATACCCGCGCGGTGGGCTTCCCGGATCGCCACCGCCGCCTCCGGGCGGGGCGGATCGATGATTCCGACAGTGCCGGCGTATATCAGGTCGCGTTCGAGCGTGTCGTCGCCCGCATCCCCAGCGGCGGACCCGCTTGGCGCTCCTTCCTGTGCGGTCAGCGGGCGGTAGGCAACGGCGAGAGTGCGCAGGGCGGCATCGGACAAGGTCTTGACGTCGGCCAGGATCCGCTTGCGCCAGCCGTCGTCCAGCGTCACCACGCCCATGCCCTGACGAAGGCGGCTGCAGCGCTCCAGGAGGACATCCGGCGCTCCCTTGCTGATCAGCATGAGGCCGTTGTCGTGCTCATGGTCGACGACGACGATCGACATCATCTTGCGCTCGGAAGTGAAAGGCAGCTCACTGACCCGCTCGAACCGGGTGGCGCGGCGCTCATCGACGCCGAGCTTGCGCTCGGCCACGAGGAATGCGGCCTCGGTCGGATCTCCCTGAATCTCCCAGTGGCCATCCGGTAACTGGCGCAGGTCCGCGTCGCCCGCCAGGCTGCCGCCGCTCAGCACCACGATGGCTTCGGCCAGCAACGGCCCTTCCTGCAGTCTTTCACCCTGGTGTTCGACGCTGCCTTCCGGCGCATAGCCGACCCCGCTGATGCGGATGTCGCCCGACGCGGTAATGACCCGCTCGACCGTCATCTCCGAACGGGTCAGGGTGCCGGTCTTGTCGGAGCAGATGACCGAAGCCGAGCCCAGCGTCTCCACCGACGAGAGGCTCCTGACGATGGCATTGCGTCCCGCCATCCGCTGCACCCCCAGCGCCAGCACCACCGACAGGATCGCCGGAAGTCCCTCGGGAACCGCCGCCACCGCCAGCGAAACGCCGAGCAGCAGCACGGCAACGAAGTCGCCGGCGTCGCGAACATCCGACATCAGCAGCACGGTTCCGACGACGACCAGCGCAATCACGACGACGGCCGTGCCGAGCATGCGCCCGATCCGGCCCACCTCCTGCTGCAGGGGCGTGTCCTGCTCGATGGTCGCCTCAAGCAGGGCAGCGATCTCACCCATTTCGGTGCGCATGCCGGTGCCGACCACCAGCGCCCGTCCGGCACCCTGTGCCACTGCCGTCCCCTTGAACACCATGTTGCACCGATCACCCAGTGCGACCTTCCCGGTCAGGATGGCGGCATCCTTCAGGACCGCCTCGCTCTCACCGGTCAGCGAGGCCTCCTGGATCCTCAGCGCCGCTGCCGTTACCAGGCGCGCATCGGCGCCGACCGAGTCCCCCTCCGACAAGACGAGCACGTCGCCGCGGACCAGTCCGGCGCTCGGCACCCGCTGCACCTCGCCGTCGCGGAGCACCGAGGAGTTCACCGCCGTCAGCCGGGCCAGGCCCGCCACCGCGTCCTGCGCCCGTGCCTCCTGCACGAAGCCCAG
>JBBRJB010000328.1:0-4350 GCA_038220085.1 Burkholderiales bacterium | reverse complement strand
AATGCGCGCGACGCCTGAACGGCGTCCAGGCCGCGCTGGTCGGCCAGTAGCTGCAGCAACTCGCGGGTCGCGCCGCCTGGACGCGCCGGCGGCGAAACCGCCTCACCGTTGATGAAGACGGCGCCGTCCCAGTAGAGCATCCGGGTACGCCGATCGAGAACCAGCCCGGCGCCGCCATCCGCGGGTAGCCGATTGTCGGGCGCCGCGTCGAACCATACCGTCGGCTTGGGATCGGTGAGGTAGCAGCCGATGAAGCGCTCGATGTCGGTGGTTGCCGGCCGCCAATCTTCCAGCCAGCCGCGCAGCGTGGCGACCATGTCGGTGGGGATCGCTGCGGGACGGTCTACCGCCGAACGGGTCCGATCGCGGTAGCGGCGCTGCAAGGGGGCAGCCCTACCGGCGCTACGCGACAGGGGCGGGTGGTCGCTGAGGAAGGAAAAAAATGCCTGTCGCAATTCCGAAACGGATGGCGACCGGAAACCGATCGAGCAGGTCATGCATTCACCGACGGCGGTGCCCTCGTGCGCCCAGCCGGGCGGCAGGTAGAGCATGTCCCCTTCGTCGAGCTCCCATTGCTGCCGGGCAGTGAATCCCGCGAGGATCCGCAACGGTGCACCGGGCAGCAGCTCAGACTGCCCTGGAGGCGCGATGCGCCAGCGGCGGCGGCCGTGGACCTGGAGCAGGAACACGTCATAGGAGTCCACGTGCGGCCCGACGCCGCCGCCGTCGGTGGCGAAGCTGATCATCAGGTCGTCCAGGCGCGCATCCGGAAGGAACCGGAACCGATCCATCAGTCCCCGCGCTGCCGGCAGATGCAGATCGACCCCCTGCACGAGCAGGGTCCAGCCCGGGCGCTTGCGCGGCGGCAGGCGGGCGAACGGGCCCTGGCGCAGCCGCCAGGAGGCCGCCGACCCGGCGCCTGGAGTCTGGACCAGCCGGCTCTCCACATCCGGATTTCGTGCGAGCGCAAGCAATTCGCGCACGCTGAAGGGCGTGGGGGCGCCGTCCGCGATCAGCCCCGACTGCAAGGCCCGGCGCACGACCAGGGGTCGACGCTGCCAGTGACGGGAGAGGAATTCGCCGACCGGCATCTCGCCAAGTCTTGTGGCCGGATGGGTCTGCATCGACGAGTTCGTTCTGATCATGTCAGGGGAGTTTCAGGACAGCGACCGGATGCTGACCTGGAATGGGTTGGCGGTGGCGTCGACACCGTGCCGGGCGAGTGAAGGATCCCAGCGCATCTGCACCCAGGATGACGAAAAGGGCGACCCGAAACACTCGACGCGATGGAAGTTCGCGATTCCGTGTGAGCGCATCAGCAGTCGGTCGGCGCGGAAGTGGTGGGTGTCGCCGTGCAGCAGAAGCACCGGCCCGTTGAAGGCGACGGCGGCGGCAATGATCAGTTGCCGCATCTGCTGCCAGCCGTCGGCACGATCGGACTCGAAGCGCATGTTGGCGTGCAGCGCAATTGCCAGGCCCTTTACCAATCCCTGCTCGCGCTGGTGTCTCGCCAGTTGCACGGTTTCCTGCAGCCAGGCTCCATTGGCTTCCTGGCGTAGTGACCAGGCTTGCGACAGTTGCGGCGTGTTGCGGGGTGCGTTGTCGCTGCCGACCACATGCAATGTGCAGAACAGGAGCGAGCCGACGCGCCAGCGCAGGTTTTCGGGCAGGATCGGCTTCCTGGATTCCGGCGGCTCATAGGGGGCTTGCTGTTCGAGAGCCATCGGGTTGCGGCCCAGCGACCGGGGACTGCCGAAGGCTTCCCGGCGCAACCGGTCCAGGCGCTCGAGCCTGCCCCCAGGCTGGCAGGCCGCCGGCGAGTCGCTGCAGTCGGTCCAGTCGTTGTCACCCGGAGTGAGGATCAGGGGATGGAGGCATCGGTCCAGGAGCGCCAGGCGTCTCGCAATGAGGTCGTCGTCGCAGTGCTCGATCCTGCTCTTGAAGTCCCCCGCATGCAGCACGAATGCCAGCGGCTGAGCCGAGAGCGCCTCGAGGACTTCGCGCAGCGCGTTTTCTTCCAGTCTCGAATAAGGTGTATCGCCGATGAAGCCGAACTGGAAGGGGACGTCTGCCGGCACGACCGGCGCGGCCGCGCGTGATCGGCCAGCCAGCAGCATGGCGACACCACCGGCACTGGCCAGCAGCCGGCGCCGCTCACGATGCGTCATGGTCTTGCAGCAGTGTGCGCCACTGGTAGATCCGCTCGAGCGCCTGTCGAGGGGTCAGTTCATCGACCGCGAGCGCGCGCAGCGCCTTGCTGATCGTCTCTTCAGGCCCGGCCGGCGCCGGCGGCTGCCCCACCGCAGCCGATTCGAGGCTCGCCGTTTCCGGCGGCGGGGCAGCGAAGAGATCCATCTGCGGCTGCTGGGCGGCTGCTGCCTGCTCCAGCGACTGCAGCGTGCTGCGCGCATGTTTCAGCAGGCCTGCCGGCAATCCGGCCAGACGAGCCACCTGCAGGCCATAGCTCTGGCTTGCGGGACCCTGGCGCACCTGGTGCAGGAACACGATGCCGCCGGCGTGCTCGGCGGCGGCGAGGTGCAGGTTGAAGGCTGCCGCCGATTGCGATGCCAGTGTCGTCAGCTCAAAGTAGTGCGTCGCGAAGAGCGTGAGCGAACGGCTCGTCTCGAGCAGGTGGAAGGCGATCGCATGGGCCAGTGCCAGTCCATCGAATGTCGAAGTACCGCGGCCGATTTCGTCCACCAGCACCAGCGAACGTTCGGTCGCGGCGTTGACGATGACGGCCGCCTCGGTCATCTCGACCATGAACGTCGAACGCCCGCCCGCAAGATCGTCCGACGCACCGATGCGGGTGAAGATGCGGTCGATCGGCCCCACTTCGCATGATTCCGCCGGCACGAAGCTTCCGCACCAGGCAAGGATGGCAATCAGGGCGGTCTGGCGCATGTAGGTGGATTTGCCGCCCATGTTGGGTCCGGTGATCACGAGCAGGCGCTGGTCAGGGTCCAGTTCGCAGTCATTGGCGATGAACCGCTCAACCACCCGCTCCACCACCGGATGGCGGCCTGCCTTGATCCGGATTCCGGGCACGTCGGCCAGGATCGGCCGCACCCAGCGCGACTGCTCCGCGACCCCCGCCAACGCGTGGCAGCAATCGAGCGCGGCCGTTGCCCTGGCCAACGCCTGCAGCGCCGGTATGTGCGGCGCCAGCGCCTGAAGCAGTTGCTCGTAGAGCGCCTTCTCCCGCGACAGCGCTCGCTCCTTGGCGGACAAGGCCTTGTCCTCGAAGGCCTTCAGTTCTGCCGTGATATAGCGTTCGGTGCTCTTCAGCGTCTGTCGTCGGCGATAGTCAGCGGGCACCTTCTCGGCGTGCGCGCGGCCGACCTCGATGTAGAAGCCGTGCACGCTGTTGTATCCGACCTTGAGGCTCGCGATGCTGGTCCGTTCGCGTTCGCGCCGCTCCATCTGCGCCAGGAAGCTGTCGGAGTCCCGCTCGATGGCACGCATTTCGTCGAGTGCTGCATCGAAGCCTTCACGAATGACGCCGCCATCCCTCAGCAGCGCGGGCGGTTCGTCGGACAGGCTTTTCTGAAGCAGGGCCGCAATCGCGGGATCGAGGGCTGCCGCGGTCGTGAGTCCGGCGATCGAGGCGACATCGGCCGCGCGCACGTTCCCCGTGTCGCCATCATCGCCATCTTTGCCATCATTGCCATCTTTGCCATCATCGACTGCGCCGGCCTTGGCGCCGCTGTCGCCGTCGCGCACGGCCGCCGCCAGCAGGTCGATGCACCGGGAGAGCACTGGCAGACTGTCTTTCAGTGCAACCAGTTCCCGCGGGCGAGCGCTGGCGAGCGCGATCCGGGTTGCAATCCGCTCGACGTCCGCGCTGCCGGCGAGCAGCCGTCCGATCGGCTGCGTCAGTCGATGGCCATTCAGCAGTTCGATCAGTGCCTGTCGCTGCCGGACCCGATGAGCATCCTGCAGTGGCGCCAGCAGCCACTGGCGCAGCATGCGGCTCCCGGCCGCGGTGGCGCACTGGTCCAGACGCGACAGCAGCGTGGCGCCGCGCTCGTCCTGCAGGGGCCGCACCAGTTCGAGGTTTCGCCGCGCCACCGGGTCGATCGCGATAAGCGATTCGCGGTGCAGGCGCCTGATCACCTGAAGATGCCGGAACGGCCTGCCCAGGGTGAGCGTCAGGTAGTCCAGGAGCGCGCCGACGGCGCCCACGGCGGCAGGCAAGTCGGCGATCTCGGTCGAGTGAAGCGTGTGAAGTCCCAGGACTTCCCTCAGCACCCGTTCGCCCCGTGGCGCATCGAACTGCCAGTCGGGTCGCTCCAGCAGCGGGACGCTGCCACCTGCCTGCAGTCGCTGGCGCACCCGCGCGAGCAGGGC
>JBBRJB010000327.1:0-4365 GCA_038220085.1 Burkholderiales bacterium | reverse complement strand
TGTAGATCTCGCGCAATGGCCGCGAGTGCGCTATCGACGAGTCCGGCGCGCCGATCCGCGACATCGACGGCGCACTTGTCGGCGTCGTGCTGGTGTTCCGGGACTTCACAGAACGCTATGCGCTCGAGCGCCAGCTGCAGGACCAGACCGCGCGACTGGTCGAGTCAGCGCAGCGCAAGGACGAATTCATGTCGATGCTCGCGCATGAGCTGCGCAACCCGCTGGCGCCAATGATGACCGGGCTGCAGGTGTTGCGGCGGATCGCGCCGGGGCTTGCGGACGTCGAACGCGTCACCTCGATGATGGAGCGGCAGCTCAAGCACATGACCCGGCTGGTTGACGACCTGCTCGACGTCGCGCGACTGACGCAAGGCAAGATCGAATTGCGCCGCCAACCGGTCGAACTGGGCGGGGTGCTGCAGCAGGCCGTCGACATGGTCCGGCCCCTGGCCGAGGCGCGGCACCAGAGTCTTGAGCTGGACGCCCCGGCGCAGCGGACGCGGATCGACGCCGACACGACGCGGCTCGTGCAGGTCTTCGCCAACCTGCTGTCGAATGGCGTGAAGTTCTCGCCGGAAGGCGGCCGTATCGTGGTCCACGCCGGCATCGCTCCCCACGGGCGGACGGTGCAGGTGCGCGTCACCGATGACGGCATCGGCATCGAACCGGAGATGCTGACGCAGGTGTTCGAGCTGTTCGTGCAGGCCGATCGTTCGCTGGACCGCGCCCAGGGCGGGCTCGGGGTCGGGCTGACCGTCGTGCGCACCATCGTCGACATGCACGGCGGCAGCGTCGCGGTCCGCAGCCTCGGACTCGGTCAGGGCACCGAGGTCGAGGTCGAGCTGCCGCTGCTGGACCCGGAGCCAGTCGCACCGCGATCGGTGGGCGCCGCCGGCGCTGTGATGGCAGCCCCACAGGGCAGCGCGGCAACGCCTTCGCTGCGCGTGATGGTCGTCGACGACAACCTGGACGCGGCCGAGATACTGCTCGAGCTGCTGCAGCTCTGGGGCCACGACGCCAGGGCTTTGGGCGACGGGCCGACGGCGCTGGAGATCGCCAGCCGCTGGCTACCGCATGCGGTGCTGCTGGATATCGGCCTTCCCGCCATGTCGGGCCACGAGGTGGCCCGGCGCTTGCGAGAGCTTTTGCAGCCGCCGCTGCTGCTCGTCGCCGTGACCGGTTACGGAGCGCCTGGCGACCAGCTGGCCAGCCGTGACGCCGGCATCGACGTGCACCTGACGAAGCCCGTCGACCTTGACGAACTGCGGGCGCTGCTCGCGCGCCACGCTGCCGTGGCAGTGCCCGGCTTCGCTGGCACTGCCTGAGGGCGGGGCACAACGGGATGTGGTTTCCCATCGTCCTCAAATGCGGCGCTGGGTCAGGCCTTGGCCGCTTCGGAAACTCTTCGAATGCCGCACGCCTCGGCGGGTCAGCAGCTTCATCAGGCGGGCGATGAGAATGCCCCCGGCTTTGCCGGGGGAGTATTTACTGCTTGTCCTGCCCGTGCTTCTTGGCGCCGAACGGATAGGCGCCCGTACCCGTCCCCCGCGGCGGCATCATCAATGACAGCACCATCGTCGACGCCAGCACCAGGACCGTGAAGACCAGGGACCAGGATACCGGGATCTTGTAGAAATCCACGATCAGCATCTTCACGCCGATGAAGACCAGGACCACCGCCAGGCCGTAGGACAGCAGGTGAAATCGCTCATGCATTCCCGCCAGCAGGAAGTACATCGCGCGAAGCCCCAGGATGGCGAACACATTGGAGGTCAGTACGATAAACGGATCCGTGGTGATCGCGAAGATGGCGGGAATCGAGTCCAGCGCGAAAATCACGTCGACGACGCCGATCAGCATGATCACCACCAGAAGCGGCGTCGCCATCTTCACGCCGTTGACGCGGGTAAAGAACCGCTCGCCGTCGTAGGTCGACGCAATCTTCATGTGGCGGTTGATCCAGCGGAGCGCGGGGTTCGAGTCCAGGTCGGGTTCCTGGCCGGCAGCCCACCACATCTTGATGCCGGTGAAAACGAGAAAGGCGCCGAAGACGTAGAGAACCCAGTGGAACTCAGTGATCAACCACGCACCAATCACGATCATCACCCCGCGCAGGACGAGTGCGCCCAGGATGCCGATCATCAGCACGCGCTTCTGGAACGCCGGCGGCACACCGAAGTAGGTGAAGAGCATCAGGAACACGAAGATGTTGTCGACCGCCAGCGCCTTCTCGATGAGGTAGCCGGTACCGAACTCGAGCGCCTTGCCATTGGCCAGCGCCTGGGCAGCCGGGTCGGCTGAAGTACCTCCCAGGTACCACCAGAGCCAGCCGCCGAAAGCGACCGACACGGCCACCCACACCAGGGACCAGATGGTCGCTTCCTTCATCGAAACGGTGTGGGCGCCCTGTCTGCTGAGCGCCAGGAAATCGACGAGTAACGCGACCACCACGAAAACGGCGAACAAGGTCCACATCAAGGGCGTGCCGATAGAAACCATGTGAAATCTCTCTGAAGCCCATCGGGGCGGATGGAAAAGGTTGCGCTATTGCCGTTGTTGGTCTTGCCAGCCGGACGCAATTGCTGCATACCGGCCTGCGGCACCAGGACCCTCGAGTGCCTGCTCGAAGCTGTCCGTATTGACGATGCCGCAGCATTGGGGACCGTAAGCGATCCCCGCGAGCTACTCCCCTTCAGAGGCAACCGGATTTGACCAGCGGCCATGCAGACTGTCAACAGAACCCCGGCAGGGCACTTGGGTAGAATCTTCCCGCATGAACGCAAGATCATGCCATTTCTTCCTCCGCACGGGGCTTCAGGCTCCAGTGCCTGACTTCACAGCGGGTTCAGCGGCAGGATGGCTCGAGGCTGCCGTGCTTGGTCTTGTGCAATGTTGACCGGATTCCTGCCGTTATCTTCAAGCGAGCACCTGCGCACCCGGCTCGGTACCGAAGCCGCGGTATTGCTCTGCTTCAGGCGCGACATTGCGCCGAGCGCTACGGCCGCAGGCAGCGCACCCTGGAAGAAGCTTTCCCATGGAAGCATGGCCTGTGGTTCGGTCTGGCCCAGGCACTCGCGCTGGTCCCCGAGTGCTGGCGCTGCTCAGGTTCGGTTTCCTGCAGCCAACCTGACCGTCCCGGTGCCTGCACCGGTCTCAATTTCGTCCCACGCAAGACACTCCCATGGAAATCGCCGTACTCGCCGCCCTCATCCTGCTCAATGGCCTGTTCGCCATGTCGGAAATCGCGCTGGTCACTGCGCGCCGGGCAAGGCTGCAGAAGCTGGTCGAGGAGGGCAACGCATCGGCGGCGGCGGCCGTCAAACTCGGCGAGGATCCCACGCGGTTTCTCTCCACCATCCAGATCGGAATCACCTCCATCGGCGTACTCAACGGCATCGTCGGCGAGGCCGCCCTGGCAGCCCCGCTGGCCCTCAGACTTGAGATGCTCGGGTTGCCTGACCCCTACGGCGCCTACGCAGCCACCGGGCTCGTCGTGGTGTTGATCACCTACTTCTCGATCGTGATCGGCGAGCTGGTGCCGAAGCGGATCGCCCAGTCCCATCCGGAGACCTTTGCAAGGCTGGTAGCGCGGCCGATCGACTGGCTCGCCATCGCCACGAAGCCATTCGTGGTGCTGCTCTCCATTTCCACCCGGACCTTGCTGCGCCTGCTCAACGTCAAGGAGACCAGTGGCAGCCCGGTAACCGAGGAGGAGATTCATGCGATGCTGGAAGAAGGCACCACAGCCGGTGTGATCGAATCCCACGAGCACACGATGGTGCGCAACGTGTTCCGGCTCGATGACCGGCAGATCATCTCGCTGATGGTGCCTCGCGGCGATGTCACCGTGCTCGATGTCGACCTGTCGTTCGAGGAAAATCTCGCGCGGATAGAACAGACCGACCATGCGCGATTCCCGGTCGTCAGAGGCGGCTTGTCCCACGTCACCGGCGTCGTGAACGCGCGCGTCTGGCTTACACAGGCACTGCGCGGGAACCAGCGGGAACTCGAATCGCAGCCGCTGCAGGCACCGCTCTACGTGCCCGAGACTATCACCGGCATGGAGTTGCTGGACAACTTCCGGTCCTCGGATGTCCACATGGCGTTCGTGATCGACGAGTACGGGGAGATCCAGGGCATCGTTACCCTGCAGGATCTGATCGAGGCCATCACCGGAGAATTCAGTCCGCGCGACCCAGCGACCTCATGGGCGGTGCAGCGCGAGGACGGCAGCTGGCTGCTCGATGGCCATATTCCGGTCCCGGAGCTTAAGGACCGTCTGCAACTGGATGCGGTTCCCGAGGAGGAACGCGGCCGCTACCACACCCTCAGCGGCATGATGATGCTGCTGAGCGGGCGGTTGCC
>JBBRJB010000326.1:0-4370 GCA_038220085.1 Burkholderiales bacterium | reverse complement strand
GGACGGCCGCGACACCCGCTGCCCGCGCCATGCAACAGGACTAATGGCCCCTTGGAGCCTGCCCCAGTATGGGAAGGGGTCGCGTTCGCACCAGAAAGCCGCGATGCGGCCTTTCGCGAAGGGGTCAATACCACTTGGTGTTGATGCCCTTCGCGCGCCTTGCGCTGCATCCCTGTCGTCCACCGCGCGACCCCTTCCCATACTCCGACAGGCTCTAGAATCCTCGCGCCACCTACGCCTGTTTGACAGCGCCTATTTGCTTTTCGCCGGACCCGGGGCGTCGGATGCGAGCGCGTCATGCACTCGCTCGCTGTTGGTGGTGGCGCGACTGCCCTTCAAGTGGTCTTCCACGTCCGAAGCCCGCGTCCCCACTGCCCGCACCGCCTCCTCGACCTGCTCGACACTCACGTTGAACTTCTTGGACCAGGCCTGCATTTCCTGCGCGTCATCCGTGTTGATCCGCGCCCCCTGTCCCGTGTCGTGTGTTTTCTCTTCTGCCATGCTTATCGTCCTTCATCCGGTTGCCTCGATTGCGTAGCGTGGGCGAGCAACAATCGTGCCTTGGCCATCAGCGCGATCCGACCCTCGGCACGGCCGCATCCTCGTCGTCGATAGCCTTCTGCACCGCACGGTAGAACGCGTCCCGCGCTTCGCTTGCGACACGGTCCCTTGCTCCTCCAGCCCAGTTGGCGCTGGACGCGATCACGATCCTGCGCTTCGGGTCGATGAAGATGCCTTGACCGAAGATGCCGCGGGCGGTGAAGGAGCCATCGGCGTAGGTCCACCACAGGTAGCCGTAGCCGCGTCCGGGCTGGCCTATGGAGACTCGCTCGGTAGTGGCGTCGGCCAGCCAGCCCTCCGGCACGATGCTTTGCCCGTCGACGCGGGCACCGTTCAAGATGAAGAGCCCGAAACGAGCGAAGTCTCTGGTGGCGGCCTGGATGCAGCAGCCGCTGATCTCCTGCCCGGTGCGGCTGAGTATCCAGGTGGCAGACTGCTCCATGCCGGCCGGCGCCCAGATCTTCTCCGACAGGTATGCAGCAAGGGGCTTCTTAGTCGCCCGACTGAGCAGGACGCCGACGAGGTTGGTCTCTCCCGTGCTGTAGTGCCAACGCGTTCCCGGGGACGCCTCGCGGGGCAGCCGCCGCAGGTAGCTCACCAGCGCGTCGTCCTCGCCTTCCTCGGGCTTGTGATTGTTGAACTGCGCGACGTCCGATTCCGGGTCAGTGTAGTTCTCGTTCCACCGGACTCCCGAAGTCATCGTCAGGAGTTGGCGGATGCTGACGTCGTCGTAGGCTGAGCCTTTCATCTTCGGTATGTAGTCGGTGACCTTGTCGTCCATGCTCCGGATATAGCCGTCTCGGATCGCCGCGCCCACCAGGGTCGACGTGATGGACTTGGCTACTGAAAAGCTGGTCCAGCGCCCGTTGCTGTCAAAGCCCAGGCCATAACGCTCCAGGCGCAACCTGCCGTCGTGCACGACGAGCAGGCCGGCGCTGCGCTGGGCAGCCATATAGGCGTCGACATCCTGTGCCAGCTTCAGCGGTGGCCCCGGTGGCAGCGGCATCGCGGTGCCACCGGCCGGCACGATCCGGGACTTGGCCAGGACGGGCAACCGATCAAGGGCACGAAACGCCGCATCGCGCTGCGCCTGATTCCAGAACAGGACGTCGCGATTGGTCGGCAGCGTCGCCAGCAGTCCGCGCGTCTGCTTGTCGAGACTGAACCAGCCGGCGATAACGACCACGACAAGAGCAGCAAGCAGCCCGAGCGTAATCCTTCTGACTTTCATCGCAGCATTCCGGACGAGGCGTCTCAGATGACGGCGTATCCGCCGTCAGCGAGCATCAGCCGGCTCAGTTGCCCTTTGCGCCGGTGCGCTCGACAGCGTCGACCCACATCTTCCTCTCGGCCGCGAAACGAGCCTCGGCGCGATCCACCGGCAGGTCGAGGGGCTGGGCCGAGATCCTGGCGAGTCCCGCCTCGTAGGCCGGCGTCGCCGCAACTGTGGCGAACGTGTTGCGCAGCTTTTCGAGCACCGGTGCCGGCGTCCCGCGCGCAGCGAAGATGCCGAACCAGACCGGCACGTCCAGCGTCGGGAATCCGGACTCGACCAGCGTCGGCACGTCCGGCAGCCCCGCAAAACGCTTGCCGGTACTGACGGCAAGGGCGTTCAGCTTGCCCTCCCGGATCTGCGATACCACCGTCTGCGTTGCGATGACCGAGAAGCCGATGCGACCCGACAGCAGGTCGGTCATCTGGGGGGCGGCCCCCTGGTAAGGCACGTGAAGGAACTTGACTCCGGCTGCTTCCGCCAGCACCTCGGTGGTCAGGTGCGCGAGTGAGCCGATGCCGTTGGAGCCGTAGCTGAGCCCGCCCGGCTGCTCCTTGGCAAGCTTGATGAACTCACCGATCGTCTTCGCCGGGATCGATTGCGGATGGGTCACGAGCACGTTGGGAAACGCGCCGAGCATGCCGATGTAGTTGAAGCCGTCCGGGTCGTAGCCGAGCTTCTGGCCAAGTGCCCTGTTGATGAACATCTGGCCTTGCCCGGCAACCAGCAACGTATAGCCATCGGCCGGCTCGTTCGCGACGAACTCGGAGGCGATGCCACCGGCCGCACCGGCCTTGTTCATGACCACCACCTGCTGGCCCAGCGCCGGCGACAGCTGCTCGGCCGCGAGACGGCTCACTGCGTCGGTCGCGCCGCCCGCCGGAAACGGAACCACGAGCCTCAAGGAGCGCGAGGGAAAGTCCTGAGCCTGGACGGCGCCCGCCGCCAGCGCGGTGAACGACAGGGCTACCATGCTCCGCAACAGCGAGCGGCGACTGGCCGGCAGCGCGCGGCAAATTGCGTGAGCATGCAAAGCGCGGTGATTCATCGAGGTCATGGGTGTCTCCTGGTGCGGTCTCGGAACCACCGAGTGTACAGGCGCCCCTCTCCCGGCCTGGGCCTGGGCCTGGGCCTTGGCCTGCATCCGGGGTCAGGCTCCTAGACGAAGCTGATCTTCGCTTCCTTTATCACCCGGCCCCATTTCTCGTAGTCTGCACGGATCCGCTCGCCCAGTTCCGTGGGGCTGCCCGCAACCGGATCGTAGCCCTGCCGCCGAATCGCCTCCTGCACCGCGGGTTCCGCAAGCGCGGCGTTCAGCGCCTGGTTCGCCTTGGTTACGATGTCGGACGGCAGCTTCGCGGGACCGACCAGCGCAAACCACACGCTCGCGTCGAAACCGGCAAGACCAGCCTCCGCGACCGTGGGTGTGTCCGGCAGGGCCGACGCGCGTTTGGTCGAGGTCACGGCGATGGCCTTGATCTTGCCGCTCTGCACATGCGGGATCGCCGTCGCCATCGACGAGAACAGCAGCGGCACCTGTCCGCCGACCAGGTCGGTGACCGCCTGGCTGCCGCCTTTGTAGGGAACGTGAACCATCTCGGTGCCGGTCATCGATTGGAAAAGTTCGGCTGCGAGGTGGCCTGCACCGCCGAGCCCCGAGGTGCCGTAGTTGAGCGCGCCCGGCTTCGATTTCGCCAGCGCGATCAGTTCCGCCACCGTGTCCGCCTTGACCGACGGATGGGCGACCAGCAAGGTTCCACCGGCGCAGACCATCCCGATCGGAGTGAAGCTCTTGAACGGGTCGTACGGCAGCGGCTTGCCGTTCGGCAGGATCGTCATCGGCCCGGAATCGGTGATGTGCAGGGTGTAGCCGTCCGGTGCCGCCTTGGCGGTATAGTCGGCGGCAATCGTGGCGCCGGCGCCGGCCCGGTAATCGAACAGGATGGGTTGTCCCAGCATGGCGGCCATCCGCGGCTCGAGCGGACGCGAGGTACCGTCGGCGGCACCGCCCGGCGGGTAACCGAGTACCAGCTTGACCGGCCGCTCCGGCCAGCCCTTGGACTGGGCGAATGCCCGCTGCATCGCGCCGGCAAGCGGCAGGGTCAGCGCCGCGGCCAGCAGGCGGCGGCGAACGATCGGATCCATCGTCATGAGTGTGTCTCCTTGTTACTTGTCTATCTATCGGCTACGGCTGCAGCAGCACCGCGCCGCTCAGCGTGCGCCCTTCGAGCAGTTCATGGGCCTTGGCCGCGTCCTTCAGCGGCAGCACGGCCGCGATGTCGATCCGCAAGGCATCGTCGGCAAGCAACTGGAAGAACTCGGCCGATGCGGTTTCAAGGTCCTCCCGCTTGGCGATCCAGGTGCGCAGGGTCGGACGGCAGACGGAAAGCGACTTGCTGTGCAGATCCTGCAGCGGAAACGGCGGCACCTGGCCGGAGGCAGTCCCGTAGTTGATCGCGATCCCCATAGGCCGCAAGCAATCCAGCGAACCCATGAAGGTGTCGGCGCCGACCGAGTCGTACACCACCGGCACGCC
>JBBRJB010000325.1:0-4372 GCA_038220085.1 Burkholderiales bacterium | reverse complement strand
GCTGGTGGCGCCGAAGGGCGACTCAGGCATCAGCGGCAACATGTTGGCGCCGAAACGCGCCAGGCTCGATCCCGCCGGAAGGACGACCGGCTGGCTGCGGTTGTCGCCGTTCTCCGCGAAGCCCGCCTCGAAGAAGGCGATGGTTGGAATGTCCAGCCCATCGAGCCAGACCACCGGCTCCGCGCCGTCGTTGCCGTGGTCATGCCAGGTCCAGTGCGGCGTGATGATGAAATCGCCGGTGCGCATCACGGTGCGTTCGCCGTTGACCGCCGTGTAGGCACCTTCGCCGTCGACCACGAAGCGCAGCGCCGACTGGGTGTGCCGATGACTCGGCGCGACTTCGCCCGGCAGGATCAGCTGCAAGCCGGCATAGAGGCTGCTGGTGGTGCGGGACTCCCCGCGCCAGCCGGGATTCTCCAGGATCAGGACCCGTCGCACCGCCTCTTCGGCAGTGATCACTCGCCCGGCCTCGTCCAGGAAGGGCTTCACGTCCTGCCAGCGCCAGTGCGCAGCCTGCGTTCGCACGGCCGGCTGCTGGGGGACCAGTGCGTGCAGGACTTCCCACAGGGGCGTCAGCCCGGATGGAAGCATCCGGTCGTACAGTTGCTGGCGGCCGAGCGGGTCTCGTTTCATCGTGTCGTCATCATTCGGGCCTCCGGGACAGTAGCGGCACTCCTGTGGATAACCTGCGGCGATTGTAGTCAGGCGCCGGCCATGAAGCCAACGCCGGTGCGGCGCGAAGGGGTGTCGTCGAAGTGGTATCGTATATGCCCTCGCCGGGCGCCGATATCGCGCTGCCCCGCCAACTCAGGGAAGACGCCATGACCCTCTTGTCCGATCAGGTACACCTCAAGCCCGAAGAACTCGACAGCCTCTGGATGCCTTTCACTGCCAACCGGCAGTTCAAGTCCGCGCCGCGGATGCTGGTCAAGGCAGAGGGCATGTATTACTGGGACGACCAGGGCCGCAAGATCCTTGACGGCATAGCCGGCATGTGGTGCTGCAACCTGGGTCACAACCACCCGAAGGTCGTCGAGGCCATCCGCGCCCAGGCCAACGTGCTGGACTATGCGCCGCCTTTCCAGATGGCCCATCCGCTGCAGTTCGAACTGGCCAACCGGGTCAGCCGGATCACGCCGCCCGGCCTGAACAAAGTCTTCTATACCAATTCCGGCTCCGAAAGCGTCGACACCGCCCTGAAGATCGCGCTGGCCTATCACCGGGTGCGCGGTGAGGGCTCGCGCGTCCGGCTGATCGGCCGCGAGCGCGGCTATCACGGCGTCGGCTTCGGCGGCATCTCGGTAGGCGGCATGGGCTCCAACCGCAAGATGTTCGGCGCGCTGATGAGCGGTGTCGACCACATGCCGCAGACCTGGAACCTCAAAGAGCAGGCCTACAGCCACGGTCAGCCGGCCTGGGGCGCGCACCTGGCGGATGAACTGGAGAAGATCGTCGCATTGCACGATGCGTCCACGATCGCTGCGGTGATCGTGGAGCCGGTGGCGGGCAGTGCCGGGGTGCTGGTACCCCCGGTCGGCTACCTCGAGCGCTTGCGCGAGATCTGCACGAAGCATGGCATCCTGCTCATCTTCGATGAAGTGATCACCGGATTCGGCCGCCTCGGCAAGGCCTTCGGCGCCGAGTACTTCAAGGTCCAGCCCGACCTCATCACCCTGGCCAAGGGCATCACCTCGGGCGCCGTGCCGATGGGCGCTGTGGTCGCGCACGACTCGGTCTACGAGGCCTTCATGAGCGGTCCGCCGCAGGCGATCGAGCTGTTCCACGGTTACACGTATTCCGGCCATCCTCTCGCCTGTACCGCCGGCATCGCGGCCCTCGAGGCTTACCAGGAAGAAAAGCTGTTCGAGCGTGCGTCAGAAATGGCGCCGCACTTCGAGGCGGCAGTCCACTCGCTCAAAGGGTCCCGGCATGTGACCGATTGCCGGAACCTGGGCCTGATGGGGGCCATCGAGCTGGCGCCGCGCGAGGGGGCGCCCACTGCCCGTGCTTTCGAGATCTTCCTCAAGTGCTACGAAAAGGGCGTCCTGATCCGGACCACCGGCGACATCATCGCCCTGACCCCGTCGCTCATCGTCGAAAAGGCCGAGATCGACCGCCTGGTGAGCACTGTCGCCGAGGTCCTGAAGACCGTCGACTGACATCCGATCCGTTCCGTGCCGGCCCACCGGCTGGCACGGCCAAGACAACCATTGCAGCAACAAAGGGTTCATTCATGACGACCACAGCAGCACCAGATCGCACCGATTCGCAGAAGGATGGCACCGAATCCTATGAGAAGCTCGCCCTCTTCATCGACGGCGAGTTCATCAGCGCAGACCGCAAGACGCAGGATGTGCGCAATCCCGCCACCGGAGAAGTGATCGGCAAGCTGCCGCATGCTACCCGCGCCGACCTGGATCGCGCGCTGGCTGCCGCCCAGCGCGCCTTCGGCACCTGGAAACACAGCTCACCGATGGAGCGCAGCAAGATCCTGCGCAAGGTGGGAGAGCTGTCGCGGCAGAACGCCAAGCAGATCGGGCGCAACATCACGCTGGACATGGGCAAGACGCTGGCGGAGAGCGTCGGTGAGGTGATCGCCTGCGCAGAGCATTGCGACTGGCACGCCGAGGAATGCCGCAGGATCTACGGTCGGGTGATTCCGCCGCGCCTGCCCAACGTGCGCCAGATGGTGCTCCGGGAACCGGTCGGTGTCTGCGCCGCCTTCACGCCCTGGAACTTCCCCTACAACCAGGCGATCCGCAAGATCGCCGCAGCCATCGGCGCAGGCTGCACCATCATCCTGAAGGGGCCGGAGGATGCGCCCAGCGCGGTCGTCGCCATCGCCCGCATGTTCCAGGAGGCGGGCCTGCCGCCGGGCGTGCTCAACATCGTCTGGGGCGTGCCCGCAGAAGTGTCCGAGTACCTGATCAAGTCGCCGATCGTGCGCAAGATCTCGTTCACCGGCTCGGTGCCGGTGGGCAAACAGCTCGCCTCCCTGGCGGGTCTGCACATGAAGCGGGTAACCATGGAGCTGGGGGGCCATTCGCCGGCCATCGTCTTCGACGACGCCGACATCGACCGGGCGGCCAAGCTGCTGGCCGGATTCAAGTTCCGCAATGCCGGCCAGGTCTGTGTCTCGCCGACCCGGTTCTTCATCCAGCAGAAGGTCTACGACCGGTTCATGGCCGCCTTCCTGGAGAACACCCGAAAGATCAAGGTCGGCAGCGGGCTCGATCCGGAATCGAGCATGGGGCCGCTGGCGCATGAGCGGCGGCTGCCTGCGATGGACCAGTTCATCGAGGACGCCCGCCAGCGCGGCGGCCGGGTGGAGACGGGCGGGGAACGGATCGGCACTGTCGGCAATTTCTTCTCGCCGACCATCCTCACCAACGTGCCCGACGACAGCATGATGATGACCAGCGAGCCCTTCGGACCGGTGGCTCCCTGTGCGCCGTTCAAGGATCTCGACGAGGTGCTCAAGCGGGCCAACTCGCTGCCGTATGGCCTCTCGTCCTATGTCTTCACCACCTCCACCGGCAACGCCCTCGCGGCGCAGAACGGCATTGAGGCCGGCATGGTGAACATCAACCACTTCGGCCAGGCCCTTGCCGAGTCGCCGTTCGGCGGCGTCAAGGACAGCGGCATCGGCTCCGAAGGCGGCACCGAGACCTTCGACGGCTACCTCACAACCAAGTTCGTCACGCAGATGGACTAGCCTGGCCGGCATCCCAAGCCGGCCTGGCGCCCCGGTTCCGACCGGTGGTCGGCTCGCCGGACGCGTACGTGCGTTGGCGGGTGCCGGCGGGCGGTTGGCTGATTATGCTGGCGGATCGCCATGGAACATACCGCCCTTCGTACGCCCGCTCAGCGCGGCAGCGCCGTTGACCTGCTCAATGAGCTTCGTCAGCCGATCCTGATCGAGCTGAGCAGGACCTTGCGGCGCTCCCTGGCGGGCACCATCGACGAGCTGCTGGAGCGGCTGCTGAAGGAGGGCTCCTGGCAGGCCCGGCAAGCCATCGACGAAGCACTCGACCTCCTTCGTAACGGGCGCGAAGGCATCGAGCAGAACTTCGACCGGGCCATTGCCGATACCTGGACGCGGCATATTGGAGGCGGTAGCGCAGACGCTACCGCCGGCCTGCAGCCGGCTGGCGCTATCCGGCTCGGGTCCGGCGGATTCTCCGCCGGCGGCCTCAGCGCTCTTGCACTCGTGGACGATAGCGCCATGGGCGACCAGTTGATCGTCGGTCGGATCGCCGCCCGTTCCCGGCGCCGGATGGACGAGGAGCAGGTGGACGGCTTGCGCGCGCGGTTCGCAGCACTGCTCGAGCGGGACTGGTTTGCCGACAACGATTACCCGGTAGCACCGGAC
>JBBRJB010000324.1:0-4387 GCA_038220085.1 Burkholderiales bacterium | reverse complement strand
TAGTCCTGGGCATAGTCGACGCCGATACTCTGCAGAATCCGGATCGACACCATGTTCTTGGACCGCGCGAGGGCCGTCCTCAAGCTTATCGGGCCTTCATACTTGCCGTCGTAGTTCTTGGGTTCCCACAACTGCCCGCCGGTGTTGGCGGGATCCAGGATGATCGGCGCATCGTTGATGATCGTACTGGCCATGAATCCCTTTTCCAGCGCAGCCGAGTAGATGAACGGTTTGAATGCCGACCCGGGTTGGCGGATGGACTGGGTGACGCGGTTGAACTTGCTGCGGCCATAGTCGAAGCCGCCTACCATGGCCCGCACCGCGCCGTCGCTCGAACTCATGCCGATCAGGGCGGCCTCCACCTCGGGGGCCTGCACGATCTCCCAGCCCTGGCTGCCATCCGCGATCCGGACGATGGCGCCGGCGCGGATCTGCCGGTCCGATGCTGCTTTCGGATTGAGCCACCGGGCGACGAACTTCAGGCCGTCGCCGGTGATGTCGAAAGTTGCACCGCGACCGCGCGTGACCGTCACCGACTTGGCATCGGCCTTGAGCACGACGGCTGCGAGGTAGTCGTCCAGGTCGCCCGCCTGGGCAACCGCATCCTCGACCCGCTCGTCGGTGACCCGCGGGTCGGCTGCCAGCTCGATGTAGGCTTCAGGCCCGCGATAGCCATGCTTGCGGTCATAGTCGATCACCGACTTGTGGACCGCCGCGTTGGCTGCACGCTGGTCCTTAGCGACGATCGTGGTGTAGACATTGAGCCCGGACGTGTAGGCCTCGTCCTTGAACATGTCGTAGGTCAGCTGCCGCGCCATCTCGGAGGCCCATTCCGCGCGCAGCGGCAGTGATCGCCGCTCCGGCAGGACCTTGGTGTCTTCCTCCTTCGCCGCCTCGTAAACCGCGTCGGTCAGGTAGCCGAGACTGTGCATTCGAGACAGCACGTAGAGCTGCCGCTCCTTGGCCCGCTTGGGGTTGACGATCGGGTTGTCACGGGCGGGCGCCTTGGGCAGGCCGGCCAGCATCGCCATCTGGGCAACGCTGAGCTGGCCCAGCGGCTTGCCGTAGTAGGTTTCTGCAGCCGCGCCGAAACCGTAGGAGCGCTGGCCAAGGAAGATCTGGTTGGCGTAGATCTCCAGTATCTGGTCCTTGGTGAGCGCCTGTTCGATCTTCCAGGTCAGCAGGACCTCATAGATCTTGCGAACGTAGCTGCGCTCGCGTGTGAGGAAGAAGTTTCGGGCCACCTGCATGGTGATGGTGCTTGCGCCCTGGGCCCTGCCACCGGCACGAAGATTGGCAAGCGCCGCGCGGGCGATACCGGAGACGTCCACGCCCGAGTGCTCGTAGAAGCGATCGTCCTCGGCCGCCAGGATTGCCTGTTTCATGGGTTCCGGAAAATCGGCGATGCGCACGACACTGCGCCGCTCCTCGCCGAACTCGCCGATCAGCAGTCCGTCGGCGGTATAGACGTGCATCGGCACCTTGGGCCGATAGTCCGTCAGGACCGCGAGCGATGGCAGGCGGTCGGCCGTCAGCAATGCCGCCAGCATGACCGTGAGGAGCCCCGCCACCGCCAAGCCCAGCGGAACCGCCACCAGGTAGGCGAGAATGCGCCCGGCCGACCAGCGGCGAGACGCGCCTGCGCGAGCGGACCGACTGGACGAGTCGGAGGCGGGGGTTCGTTTCTGGTTTCGGGCGCTTCGACCCGGGGGCGGCGTGTCTGCCTTCATAGCTTCTTCAACGGCGCGAGGCCGGACCTGGCGACATCAGCTTGAACTATACGCCGCGCCTTGAGTGGCGTTTCCCGTACGCGACACGCCGGTCGGACCATAAGACCGTTCAGCCCCTGAATTCGACTGTCTTTCGGGAGCGATCGACCGGTGGTGCGGGCGCGGGGATCAGTGGTTGTTGCAATCGGTTCCCTGCGGGGCAAAAAACTTTACAGTGAAGACAGGATGTTGCTAGTATCTCAAGTGATTTATGCGAAGTCGGCCTAAAGCACTAATTTCAAAGGATTTTTTCCCGTTTCGGGGGTGGTTCCGTGGGACTCGATCTTCAATCTCTCTTCGGACGTGGCCCAGCTCCTCTGCTCGGTATCGATTTTAGTGCTTCCAGCGTAAAGGTGGTCGAACTTGTCCCTGGCAAGCAGTCTGCCATGAGACTGGAGCGCTATGCGATTGAGCCGATAGAGCGTGGCGCAATCGTCGACGGTAACGTCGAAAGGCCGGAAGTCGTGGCTGACGCGCTGATGCGCGCTCTGCGAAAGTCCGGCACCAAGACCAAGACCGCGGCGCTGGCGCTGCCCTCGTCCTCGGTGATCACCAAGCGCATCACCCTGCCGGCCGGCATGCGCGACGACGACTACGAAATGCAGGTGGAGTCGGAGGCGAGCCAGTACATACCGTTTGCCATCGAGGAAGTGAACCTGGATTTCCAGATCCTGGGGCCCTCGCAGTCGTCTCCGGAAGACGTCGACGTGCTGCTGGCCGCATCGCGCAAGGAAAAGGTCGATGACCGAGTCGTGGTGGCCGAAATGGCCGGACTCAAGCCGATGATCATCGACGTCGAACCCTACGCTGCGCGCAGTTCCATCGACCATATCGTCAGCTACCTGCCGAACCACGGCGAAGGACTGATCCTGGCGGTGTTCGACATCGGCCAGATGTCGACCAGCCTGACCGTGGTGCTGAACGGCCAGACGATTTTCGAGCGCGAACAGGCGTTCGGCGGCAACCAGTTGACCCAGGACATCGTGCGACTCTACGGCCTGACGCCGGAAGAGGCGGAACTGAAGAAGCTCACCGGCGATCTGCCGGACAACTACGAGAAGGAACTGCTGGTGCCCTTCGTGGAGCAGGGCGCGACCGATATCTCCCGCTCGCTGCAGTTCTTCTTCACGTCGACTCCCTACACCCGGGTCGATCGGATCTTCCTGGGAGGCGGTGCGGCGGTGACGCCCGGTCTGGTGGAGGCCGTCGTCCAGAAGGGCAGGGTCCCCACCGAGGTGTTGAGCCCGTTCCAGGGCATGGAGATCGCCAGCGGCGTGCGCGAGAAACAACTGCGTCTCGATGCACCTGCGATGCTGGTGAGCTGCGGCCTGGCGATGCGGAGGTTCGACGTATGATCAGGATCAACCTGCTGCCGCATCGCGAGATGCGGCGAGAGCGGCGCAAGAAGGACTTCGTCGGTACCCTCGTCATCACCGCCATTGCCGGCGGCGCCTTGGCGTTTGCCGGCGGCGTCGCCATCAACCACCAGATCGACGTCCAGAACGCCCACAACGCCTATTTGAAGGCAGCAATCGGCAAGCTGGATATCGAGATCGCCGAGATCAAGAACCTGGAGGAGGCTATCGCATCCCTCCAGGCGCGTCAGAAAGCGGTGGAGGATCTGCAGAGCGACCGCACGCTTCCGGTCCACCTTTTCGACGAACTGGTCAAGCTCATGCCGGAAGGCGTGTTCCTGGAGAAGCTCGAGCAGGTCGACCTGAAGGTCACCTTGAACGGCTTCGCGCAATCGAACGAGCGGGTCGCCGAACTGCTGCGCAATCTGTCCGATCGCAGCGAATGGCTGGAGAAACCGCAACTCGACGAGATCAAGGAAGTGATGGTCAAGGATCCCGGACAAGGCTCCGGCCCGTCCCGCATGACTGCCGGCAGTGACATTCGCCGGGCCTACGAGTTCAAGCTCAACGTGCTGATCAAGCGCCGTACGCCCGAAGGGCAGGCTGCAACAGGGGCGCAACCCGCCCACGGTGCCTCCGCGGAACCGGCGAAGCTTGCCGAGGCAGCCCGCACCGATGGCAGGAGCATGCGATGAAGAACATCAGCATGGACATGGGTGCCTTGACGCGGCAGTTCGAAGGCCTGCAGGGGCGGCATCCCGGCCTCTGGCCGGCGTTTCCGAAGGCGTTGCTGCTGGTCGGCCTGCTGGCCTCACTGTTGTTCGCCGGCTGGCTGGTTTACTGGCGTGGCCTGCTCGAACAGGTCGAAGCCGGTCAAGTGCAGGAGCAGCAACTGCGAGCCGAGTACCAGGACAAGGTGAAGAAGGCCGTCAATCTGGACGATCTGCGCAAGCAGAAAGTCCAGGTCGAGCAGTACGTCGGCGTGCTGGAGAAGCAGTTGCCCAGTCGCGCTGAGATGGATGCGCTGCTGACCGACATCAACCAGGCCGGAGTGGGCCGGGGCGCCCAGTTGCAGCTCTTCAAGCCGGGCCAGGTCCAGGTCAAGGACTATTACGCCGAGCTTCCGATCGCGGTCAAGGTGGTGGGCAATTACCACGACCTTGGTTCGTTCAGCAGCGATCTCGCCAACCTGGCACGGATCGTCACTTTGAACAATCTGACCATCGTGCGCCAGAACAAGACCAACGTGCTGGAAATGGACGC
>JBBRJB010000323.1:0-4391 GCA_038220085.1 Burkholderiales bacterium | reverse complement strand
GCCGACAGCAGCTGGTTGGCGAATTCCGCCTGGCCGCGCGATGCGAAGCGTTCGTACAGGGCGGCGCTGAGCACCGGCGCCGGAACTGTCTCGTCGATCGCGGCCAGCAGGGTCCAGCGCCCTTCGCCCGAATCGGAGACCCGCCCGCTGTAGCCTTCGAGCTGCGGGCTCTTCAGCAGCGCGCCGGCCGTCAGGTCGAGCAGCCACGAGCCGATCACGCTGCCCCGACGCCAGACCTCGGCGATCTCCGGCAGGTTCATCTCGTACTGGTAGTACTCGGGATCGCGCAGTGGCGTGGTCTCGGCATCCTTGTCGAAGCTTTGCTTGCCGACATTGGCGTGGCGCAGGATGTTGAGCCCTTCGGCGTACGCCGCCATGATGCTGTATTCGATGCCGTTGTGAACCATCTTGACGAAATGGCCCGAGCCGTGCGGGCCGCAGTGAAGGAAACCCTGCTCGGCGCCGGCAGGTTCGCCGCTGCGCCCGGGCGTGCGCCCCGCGGCCGCGGCGCCGGGCGCCAGCGCCTGGAAGATAGGCTCAAGGTGCTGGACGATCCCGGCCTCACCGCCGATCATCAGGCAGTAGCCGCGATCGAAGCCGGCAACGCCGCCGCTTGTGCCGACGTCGACATAGTGAAGGTCCGCGGTGGCCAGTTCCGTGGCCCGGCGAATGTCGTCGCGGTAGTAGGAGTTGCCGCCGTCGATGACGATGTCGCCGGCATCCAGGTGGGGGACCAGGTCCTTGAGGAGGGGGTCGACCACGCTGGCCGGCACCATCAGCCAGATCGCGCGCGGCCGGGGCAGGTGGGCGACCAGGTCGGCCAGCGAGTCGGCACCGACGAAGCCCTGTTTGCGCATCGCCGCCACCGCGGCCGGCTGGGCGTCGTGGACGACGCAATCCTGCCCCTTGCCTGCCAGCCGCCGCGCCATGCTGGCGCCCATCCGACCCAGACCGATCATTCCAAGCTGCATGTTCTGCTCCCGTCCGGGCTCGTCAATCATCCTTGCGCCAGCCATTGGTGACCGAACGCTTGCCGCCGTCGTCCACCGTTGCTGTCGAATCGTCCGCTGCCGTGCCGCATCGGCGCCGATGCCCGCAGTCGTGCCGCGACTGAAGCGGCCCCTCGGGCGGCGATCCCGCAGGTCGCTGCGCCGGCCGGATGCCATCCCGAAACCCGTCCGATCCCCTACTCGGGAGGCTAGCGAGTAGTCCCCCGGGTGTGCAACCGGAAAAGCGCGCTCATCCGGGTAGGAGCTGTCCCACAGCGGTTGCGGCCTGCCGGGGCGCGGCGACCTCGGGCGGTGCTGTGTGGGGGTTGCCCTTGGATGGGCCACAACCGAGGCAGGAGCGCCCACAATGGGCCATTCGGAAGGCCAATCATGCCTCCCGGCTATCTCGATCCACCGGGCCGGCATTCTGGTTGACGAGGAATTCGGCGCGGACATCCTGCGCGATGCGGTGGCGCGCGGATACGTCACCGCGCTGTCGGTCGAAAAGAGCGGCTACTACGAGTTCGACACCGAATACGGCGCCGGGTTCGTGCAGCACATCCGGCAATTTGGTCCGACGTTCGGGCGCACCTCGTTTTAGGATGCGATCGCGGACTATGAGGCCCGCAAGGCGACGCGGAAGGCGGCCGTCACCCGGATCGCGCAGCGTTACCTCGAGTGGGTGGAGGTCCTTCGACGGGCAGCACCACCCGACCACCTGCAAGGCGCGCATCCCCAGCCGGGCACAAGCGCGCGCGGGCGCTGAGCCCGGCTTGATCGAGATCAAGCCGTGAGTTGCCAGCCGGTGCGATAGTGTCAGGAGCGCTCGAACAGGCTGCCGCGGCAGCCGCGCCCGCGGCGAGTACATCAATGTGACCCCATCCAACACCAGCACGAGTCCGGCCGCCTCGCTCTCATCCCCGCCGGAGGCCAACTTCGGCACCGTCGTCTCCGTGCGAGGAAGCGTGGTCGACGTCCACTTCGGCCAGCGGCTGCCGCCGGTCAATACACTGCTGCGGGCTGGCGACAACGGTCGCATCGTGATCGAGGTGCTGGCGCAGCGCGACGCGCACCATGTGCGCGGTGTCGCCTTGTCGCCGACCCAGGGGCTGGCTCGCGGCATGCCGGTGCAGGACACCGGGGGGCCGCTGCAGGCCCCGGTGGGCAAGGAGATCCTTGGACGCATGTTCGACGTCTTCGGCAATACCATCGATCGCGAACCTGCGCTCGCCAGCGTGCAGTGGCGCTCGGTGCATCAGGAGCCGCCGCCGCTGGCTCGGCGGTCCACGACGTCCCAGGTGTTCGAGACCGGCATCAAGGTGATCGATGTGCTCGCGCCACTGGAGCGCGGCGGCAAGGCGGGCCTGTTCGGCGGCGCCGGCGTCGGCAAGACGGTGCTGCTGACCGAGATGATCCACAACCTGGTCGGGCACCAGGAAGGCGTCAGCATCTTCTGCGGCATCGGCGAGCGTTCGCGGGAAGGCGAGGAGCTCTATCGCGACATGAAGAACGCCGGCGTGCTGCCGGACATGGTGATGGTGTTCGCCCAGATGAACGAGCCGCCGGGCGCGCGCTTCCGCGTAGGCCATGCGGCGCTGACGATGGCGGAGTACTTCCGCGACGATGAGCACCGGGACGTGCTGCTGCTCGTGGACAACATCTTCCGGTTCATCCAGGCCGGAGCGGAGGTGTCGGGGCTGCTGGGGCAGATGCCGTCGCGGCTGGGCTATCAGCCGACCATGGGCACCGAGCTGGCGGGCCTGGAGGAGCGCATCGCCAATACCGATGCCGGCGCCATCACCAGTATCCAGGCGGTGTACGTGCCGGCCGACGATTTCACCGACCCGGCGGCCGTGCACACGTTCTCGCACCTGTCCGCATCGATCGTCCTGTCGCGCAAGCGCGCGAGCGAAGGCCTGTTCCCGGCGGTCGACCCGCTGCAGTCGAACTCCAAGATGGCCACGCCGGGCATCGTCGGCCAGCGGCACTATGCACTGGCGCACGAGATCCGGCGCACGCTGGCGCAATATGCGCAACTCAAGGACATCATCGCGATGCTGGGACTCGAGCAACTGTCGCCGCAGGACCGCAAGGTGGTCGATCGCGCGCGGCGGCTGGAACGGTTCCTCACCCAGCCCTTCTTCACCACGGAGCAGTTCAGCGGCCGCGCGGGCAAGCTCGTGAGCCTGGAGGACTCGCTAACGGGCTGCGAGCGTATCCTCAACGACGAGTTCAAGGACTACGCCGAGAGCGCGCTGTACATGATCGGCACGATCGACGAAGCGAAGCGAACGCCGGCTGCCGAGAGCGCGCCGCAACCGACACCGACACCGACACCGACACCAACACCAACACCAACACCAACACCAAAAGCAGAGCATGCCGCCGCTGACCATGAACCTTAAGGTGCTGCTCCCGTTCCAGGTCTTCGCCGAGGCCTCCAGTGTGGTGCGGATCGTCGCGGAAACCGGCCAGGGCTCGTTCGGGCTGCTGCCGCAGCGGCTGGACTGCGTGGCGGCGCTGGTGCCAGGAATCCTGATCTACGAGACCGAAGCGCAGGGTGAGATCGGCGTGGCGGTGGACGAAGGTGTGCTGGTGAAGACCGGTCCCAACGTGCTGGTCTCGGTGCGCCGGGCCCTGGGCGGAACTGACCTCGGGCGCTTGCGCGAGGCGGTGGAGCGCGAGTTCCTGGCCCAGCACGAAGATGAGGAAAACGTGCGGCAGGTCATGGTCAAGCTGGAGTCGGGGTTCTTGCGGCGGTTTGCGGGTTTCCGGCATGAGTGAAGACAGTCAACCCGACATCCCGAAAAAAAGGCCGGCCTATGCCGTGCAGGCGGGCGCCAAGGCGCAACGCAAACTCAAGGCGCGCCGTCACGCCGGGCACGGCGTGTGGTTCGGCCTCGGCATGATGGGCCTCATCGGCTGGTCGGTGGCGGTACCGACGCTGCTGGGTGCGGCCCTCGGGCTCTGGCTGGACGAACGCCACCCGGGCACGCATTCCTGGACGCTGGCCCTGCTGGTCGCCGGCCTCGTGATCGGATGCCTGAATGCATGGCACTGGGTCGCCAAGGAAGACCAGGCCATGCGCGACGAGCAGGAGGCTGACGGTGAATGAACTGCTGATGCCGATCCATCCAACGGCACTGGTGCTGGTGCTGGTGCTGGCTGCACTGGCAGGGGCCGCGCTCGGCACGCTGTTTTTCGGTGGCCTGTGGTACACGGCACGTCGGGCTGCCGCATCGCCATTGCCGGCGCTCTGGTTCTTCGGCAGCCTGATGTCGCGCATGGCAATCACATTGCCGGGGTTCTATTTCGTTGCCGGTGGCCATTGGGAACGGATGCTGGCCTGCCTGCTCGGTTTCGTCGCGGCCCGCGCCACCGTGACGCGCCTGACCCGGCCGG